>JAWAXC010000023.1 GCA_038897115.1 Sulfolobales archaeon
AGATCTAGATGAGGTTGGGGGAGTACCGCTTATTATGAAGAAGCTCCTAGACGCAGGGTTGATCCACGGAGAGGCTCTAACAGTAACAGGAAAAACTGTGAGGGAGAACCTCGAGAGCTATAGATTCCCAAGGGTTCCACACGAGCATATAGTGAGGAGCGTTGATAACCCCTTCAAAAAGACTGGAGGCATAGTAATACTAAAGGGAAGCCTGGCACCTGAGGGAGCGGTGATCAAGGTAGCCGCGGCAAATATAACAAGATTCGAGGGTAAGGCAATAGTATATGATGGTGAGGACGAGGCGTTTAAAGGCATAGAGAGGGGAGAGGTTAGCGAGGGCAGTGTGGTAGTGATCAGATATGAAGGTCCAAAGGGAGGCCCTGGAATGCCCGAAATGCTAAGAGTAACCGCAGCAATAGTCGGCGCAGGCCTTGAAAACGTGGCAATGGTTACAGATGGGAGATTCAGCGGAGCCACAAGAGGCCCAATGGTGGGCCACGTAGCCCCAGAGGCAGCGGTTGGAGGACCAATAGCTGTTGTAGAGAATGGAGATAGAATAGTCATTGATGTTGAAAACCGGAGGCTAGACCTCTTAGTACCCGAAGACGAGATTAAAAAGAGGCTAAAGAACTGGGTTCCAAAGCCCCCAAGATATAGAACTGGGTTACTAGCTAAATACGCCTCATTAGTTTCCCAAGCATCAAGAGGAGCCGTAACACTCCCAATACAATAAAATAAAAGGTAGATCATAGGTTGTGTAGAACTAATATTTTTCAAGACATATCGAACCTAATATAGATTTACTTTAATTAACTCCCTCCTAATACCGCCGGCATCTTCCCACCATGATACAAAATATCTAGCTCTGGCTCTTCGAGCCTCTAACTTGTAGCTCAACTATTTAAAATCACTAGCCTCGGTTCCTAATGTTAAACTCTTAAGCCGAATCACCTCTTATGAGTTAGCGTGTGCATTAATAGTGCTAGGGAGATTGCTATTGATATTGATATCGCATAGCCGATCGATCTTATATCGGGATTTGATGTTATAAAGATCAATAGCTGTAGCAGGCCCCCGATAGAGCTAGAGAAGAGCACAGCCCCTAGACCGAAGATCCTTGCCTCCCCGTGGTAGTATCTAGCAATATATGTATTTATCGAGACATCAAGAAAAGGATATAGAGGGATCTGCCAGGCTAGTAGAACAAAAATACCTTCGCCCATTGCGAAGAGCCAGTATATAGATAGATATCCCATGCCGATCACCATTAATAAATAGATTGGGTTATATCTATCTGATAGAATACCTGCAAGGATCCTAGCGGGCGCTGATAAAATAGACGTCAAACCCCCAAAGAATATTGCAAATAATACGTATCTAGAGGAATCATTAATCCCTGGGAAAACCCTAGCGATCTCCGCATCTATCCTATATGGTGCTATTGAGTATAGAAGCTCTCTGGAGAGGACTATTAGCGAATATGATGCTAGTACATATATGAGGGGATATATATTTTCAGATATGCCAAGCTCATTCCCATATACGCTACCCCGCTCAGCGTTATATTCTCTAGATTGATACAGTTTAAAATATATTGAATATGATAATATATAGAATATAGAAATAGATATTAACACTAATGGTATTCCCCCTATACTGCGGAGGATACCTGAGCAAATAGATCCTATGCTATATCCAATACTAGAGCCAACTGTGAAGAAGCCATAAGCTATACCTGGTTTATCTCCACCATAACCCATAATAGCAGATACTATTATGGGCCATGAGAGAGCCCAAGGCAAGTTGGAGGAGCTAAGGATTATAGAGAGAAGATATGGATCTTTAACATAGATAGCAATAATAGGTGGTACAGCACCTAGAAAGCCCAGAAATATTAGTTGCCTCGCACCAAGAATCCTAGAGAGTCTTCCTGCAAAGATAGCAAATAACATATAGAGCCACTCCAACCCAGCTATAAATAAGATAATACCTGCGCCTCCACCTAGCTCTACAGATAGATAGTGGCGTGTGGAAACAAAGTAAAGCCCCCATGTCATATTGGTGAGAAATATTGCCAACAAGTAGTAGAGTCTCCGGGATCCCCTATACAACATGGTATAAGCTCCAACACCTAATGTAGCCACTACCTAATATTCTAGCCCCTCCTCCGTCACAATGCATTTACAACTGAAAGCCTCGCCCTTTAGGGCTGGGATGTTGTTGATACCTATATGCTTGACGCAAGTACTATAGCTAGATGATGAGGTGGTGATGTGCATGGCAACCAGGGGTGCGTGAGAGGAGCCCTGCTCCCGCAGCCCGCCCCGAGGCCGTTCCATGAGGATCCCGAGGGTGGCTATGAATAACCATAAGCGGCAGTAAAAGACCGCTCTCGGGTGAATGGCTCTGTATATGTTAATTTTATTAGATCGTAGTTATTCTAGGAGCTTTAGTAAGTATAGCTGCTCCTTTCTCGCTTACTAGAACTAGCTCCTCTAGTCTTACCCCTAGCTTGCCGGGTATATATATGCCTGGCTCTACAGTTACTACATAGCCTTTTTCCAAGGTAGCTTGGGAGGATCTTGAGAGGATTGGCTGTTCGTGAACCTCTACACCAACTCCGTGTCCAGTTGAGTGTATATAGTACTTTCCATATCCCCTTTTCTCTAACGTGCTTCTCGCAGCCTCATCGATCTCCGAGGCTTTTGCTCCAGGAGATATTTTTTCTAAGGCGTTGTTAAGAGCCTCTTCAACAGCTTCTAGTGCTTTTCTAACCTCCTGATCAGTTTTCTTCCCTATAACCATTCTAGTCATATCTGATACATAACCCATATAAATAGCACCCATATCAATTACAACAGCATCGACTCCTGAGATAACCCTGTCGCTGGGCTCTGCATGTGGATATGAGGCGTTAGGCCCTGAAGCAACTATTGTTGGAAAGGCATATCCCTCAGAACCCCTCCTCCTCAGAGCCCTATCAATCTCTCCTGCAAGCTCCCTCTCAGATATACCCTCATGAATACCTTCAATAACATCTAGATATGCCCTCGAAACTATCTCAGCAGCCCTTGAGATAGCCTCTAACTCGCTCTGAGACTTAGAAGCCCTTATAGCCCAGAGATCTTCAGATACATCGACACACCTCCCCACAAAAATATCTAATATCCTCTTACTAAGGAGGGAAAGATCACATCCTATAGCCCCCTTAACACCTATCTCCCTCTTAATAAGATCCTCTAAACCCCCGCTGAAAACCTTAAAACCCTCGGGAACATCTAAGGGGTATCTCTGATAAGCTATAACCTCAACAGACCCAACACCCGATAAATAGTCGAGAACCCTTGTATACTCCAGAACAGGAACATAGACCCTAACACCGTCAGGCTTAACAGATACTACAGATGAGAAGCTCTTACCAAGAACCCATCTATTCATAGATTCGCTCGCAACTATCAACCCCTTGAGAGAAAGTTCCTCTACAAGCTTCGAGAGCCTAGCTAACTTCTCCTCAAGGATCCTTTTAACAAGCCCGCCACTCATGGTATCACCAACTAAGTAACATAAGCTACTAATAAATAGGGTATATATGCTAAGCTATTATTATTAATTCTTATTTGTTTTAAGGAAGATTTTGATTATAGATAAGCGAAACAGTGTGATAAAGATCGTCGGATGAGTAATTATAACATTATCCAACGGATCTTTTAGGAGAAGCTAAATATTTTTAAAATCTAGTTTTTATCACCTATATATAAATCTTTTCTAAATAGAATTCTTGGTGCTAACTAGTGGCATCACTAGATCTCAACATCATGCCAAGCTATATACCATTAATCATCCATCGAAGACCCAACCTTAGGATTCCTCAGCTTCAGAAAATCACTGAAAGCATAGCCATAGGGTGTTCCTGGCATGCCCATAATTAGTATTCGTAGGCTAAGTGTTACATATAGCAATAATGTTAAGGCTTTAGATAACATAGATCTAGATGTCGAGGAGGGTGAAGTAGTCAGTATAATAGGTCCTTCGGGCTGTGGCAAGACAACTCTAGCTAATATGATTCTCGGGATCATACCTCCCGAAGCTAGTGTAACTGGGAGCATTATCGTTTCTGGAGTTGATGTGATCCGGGATAGAAAAAATCTTATTGATAAAATATATAGAGGTATAGGCATAGGATATGTTACCCAGGTAGATACTCTTCTACCCTGGAGAACATTAATAGATAATGTTATACTACCGTTACAGATTAGGAAGGTAAATAGCTCCAAAGCCGTGGCGAGAGCGAAAGAGCTTATAAAATTAGTGGGATTAGAGGGTTTTGAAAATATGTACCCACATCAACTCTCTGGAGGAATGAGACAGAGAGCTCAGCTGGCTAGAGCCCTAATCACAGATCCGAAAATACTTGTTATGGACGAACCATTCGGAGCCCTAGATGCTCTTACCCGAGTTATTCTTCAGGAACATCTCACTAACATTATTGCTAAGACGAGGAAAACCTGTATATTCATAACCCACGACCTTGAGGAGGCGATTACAGTAGGTACTAAGGTTGTTGTCATGAGCAGGAGACCGGGTAGAATTAAGATGATTAAAGAAATCCCATTTCCATATCCAAGGGAGCCGTTTAAGCTAAGAACCTCTAGAGAGTTTGAGGAGCTAAAGTATAGCCTTTGGAACAGCCTTGCTAGCGAGGTGGCTAGCGTTGAGTAGGGTTAGAGAAATGATGTTAGTTAACGGGTTGAGGATGCTTGTAGTAGTTATTCTTATCGCATTATGGGAATATAGTGCTGATAGATATATATCAAGCCTTATAATAGGTAAGCCCTCTCTTATAGCTGAGAAGCTTTATAAGTATGTGTTAAGCGATCTATTCATAGAGGATCTAATATTCACGCTCCAATCAACATTATACGGACTCTTCCTAGGGATAATAGCTGGCGTTATATTCGGCATAATATTCAGTCAACTTAGACTCTTCGCAAAAGCTATCGAGCCTATCATATACGCTATAAACGCATTGCCAAGACCAGCAATAGCCCCTATAATGGTTATATGGTTCGGTTTCGGAATATTATCTAAGGTTATGGTGGCTTTCTCTATAGTCTTCTTCATAGCATTCTTCAATACATTAAATGGTATTAGAAGCATTAACCCAGAGCTTCTAAAAATAGTGAGAACTATGGGAGCCTCGAGAACACAGATCATGAGGTATATCATCATGCCCTCTATATTATCATGGGTGTTTGCAGCATTCAAGGTAAGCACAAGCTTTGCTCTAATAGGAGCTGTAATAGGAGAACTCGTTGGCTCGTCGAGAGGGCTTGGATATAGAATGTTAATATTCTCGGGATACTTCGACACATCAGGGGCATTTGCGATCCTCATAATACTTATGATCCTCGGTTATGGCTTGATAAAGCTAACCGAACGTATCGAAAATTTTATCCTAAAGTGGAGACCTCCTATCACAAGTATATTTAGCTAAATAGATAAGACTAACAACTATATTTATCAACAAAAATATAAAAGCGGATTAATATCACTGTTATGTGAGGTGAATCTAAATTGCTGTCCACCATAATTAAATTTGGAGCTCCTTTTCTAATCACAGGCATAGTGGTGGGTTTAGCAATAGGCCTCCTAGCAGTTCCTCAAACACCCCAGAAAGAGCTGGGGACAATTACTGGAGGAGAGATTAGGACTCTCATAGTAACAAAGACCATGGTGGAGACAAAGATCCTCGAAGCGGCCAAACCAGTATATAAATGGAGAATTAAGATCGCAAGCACAGGAGGGTACTTTGAAGCTAATCTACCTGTTCTGGTTGCAATGGCTAAAGGATATTTAGATGAAGAGGGTATAAAGGTCGATGAATTTGTTACAGTTAAGGGTGGTGCTGATGCTCGTAAACTACTAGTAGCTGGTCAAGTAGATTTCATAGCGCAGAGCACATTACATGCTGGAATAGCTATTTCTGCAGGTGCAGATGTAAAGACTATTGTGCTTACATATAAACTCAGCTCCATTGGGCTTTGTATATCATCTAGCCTCAAGGATAGGGTCAAGAACATTAGCGATCTAAAAGGCCTGGTTATAGGTATAAGCTCTTTCGGCTCCCTCACATGGGCTATGGCTAATTACTATATTTCAAAGGCTGGTCTCGATCCTAACAAGGATGTTACGTTTGCCGAAATAGGAGCCGATCTACCAGCTATAGTTGCTGCATTACAGCAGGGTAAGATCCATGCCTATACATGTTTCGGCCCCGTTTTATATACGCTAACATCCAAGGGAATCGCTTTCACATTGATCAATCCATATGACTATGAGCAGCATAAAAAATGGATTGGAGAGGCTAGCCTTGAGGCTGGTATCCTTACGAGAGGCGATATAATACAGAGGGATCCAGAGTTAATATTAAGAATGGTTAATGCTATTAAAAAGGCCTTACTATATATAGCTATGGAGTCCCCTGAGAATATAGCGAAAACCCTTATTAATAATGAAAAGGTTAAACAGTATGTGGGATACTCAGAAGAAGATCTAGTTGGTATTATAAAGACGCTTAAGCCGGGCTTTAGCATATCTGGATCATTTAATCCTAAAGCATGGGAGACAAGCCCCTACGTCTTGCTTCAGCAAGCACTACCCAAGGAATTCAAACCAGTATCATTCGAGCAAGCTATCTATTGGAGATTTGCAGGGCTAGAAGGATAACTTATTATTTAACCATATTTTTATTAGAATATTACTCCTATGTACAAAATCTTATTGAATTTCGAATGAATATGGATTTTATGAAGCGCTAACTTCTGAATAGAGCTTTAAAGCCTTTTCAACAGCTTTTTCCCATCTCACGATAGGTGGGTAGATCGTTTCTAATTCAGCTCTTCTACCCATTCTACTCATATATCTGCAGAATGCCTTGGCTATCTTGGGATCTATACCGCTTTCGGATAGCCTTGATGGGCATTCTTTCGAGTCTAGTCTTGTTCCAAACCACTTATATATGATCTCATCGATTGCCAGGTAGATCTCTTTAAACTCCTTTCTACCTATAGAGGGTTTTCTAGCAAGATCCATTAGCCTTCCCTCCAAAGCTATTGATATATCTTCCCCCGATGTTATTGGGGTATCCGTCCTCCTAGCAGGGGTTTTCGAGAGTAGTGCTAGTGATAGGATGAGGACTGATGTGCTTATAACTAGAACCCTGGCTAGGTTGGATATAACTACTAGCCTTTGGATAACTGAATCAGCCCAGGAGATAGCTGGGGGTAGCCATGTGGCTGGATGTATTATCCTCGCTATCGAGGCTGCTATGAACTCAGGTGTGATCAGGAGGGATGGGTTTACACCTCTCATAACAATTGACACGGGATCCCCTCCTATATATCTAGTTGCGTCGAATAGCACATAGCAGTCGGATCTATATCCACATAGATGATCCAATATCTCGATATATAGAGATAGATACTTATCTCTATAGCTGCTCCTCATAACCTGGTTAAGAAATATAGAGCCATCTCCTATAACAAATACCGTTGTATTGCCAAATATATCTTCATACGCCACTGGAACATCGAAGAAAACACCAGCTCCTGCCTCCCCAGACTGGTTAGCTATATATGCTGCTGGTATAAAGCCGGAGAGTAAAATGGAGTGGCCATCAAGACCCACCCTGGATAGGCTTGACGCTATATCGAGGGTTAGCTCGACACCGTATCCCCATGATGTGTTAAAGATAGCTGTGGGATATGGCAACCCAGACCCTATATCTAGGATCTTGTTGCCAGCAACCCTCACAGAAGAGCCTAGAGATGCTAGTAAAGCATTCGAATTCCCACTCTCATCAGCAACGAGAACACCTCTTTTAGAGCATTTAGAAAGGAGATCCGCTATCAAGCTAGCCTCTTCATCGTCATAGGGGATCTCAGGTGATATAGAGATCAACACCACCTGGCACCCATCTGGTAGAGGAGGGGGCTTGCTCCAGTTAACAACCACAAATGTATTTGGATACCTAGACTTTGTCTCAGCATATAGCTCGCTAGTACCTAGAAGGCCTGTGTTAAAGGGTGTTGCCCCAGTATAGATCATAACCTGTGGGGGGCCCAACTCCAATATCGATATAAGGCCTATGAGAATAAGTATAAGAACTGTAATACCCCCCACAAGTGTTTCAAAAGCCTTGCCCTTCATATCCCTATCTCTTATCATGGAGCACCACCAATAGCCCTTATAATAAGCTCAGCCAATACCCAAAGATCTCTGTAGTACTGTGTGATGGGCGCTAGAAGGGTATCGAGACTCTTCTGAGACCCAGAACCCCATAAAGATACCCCCAGAATTAGAGATAGAATATATATTACTGCTATAATAGATATAAGGTATATAATCCCTCTAATACTCGGCTCCCTCTCCTCTGTAAATAAGCCTCTAGACACTAGGGCCCATATAAGTGCGAAGAGAAGCAATCCAAACAGGGTGAGCATAATGCTAGACATAAGATCCCCAGAACCTCCTACCTCTGTTCCGAGAGAGGCTAGGATCTCACGTATCATATAATATATAGGAGGTGTTATTAAAGCCGACACTATAAAGCCCCTTAGAAATCCGAGAGAAGGTCTTATCCATGATATATTAGCTACGCTTGATAGCTCTGAGATCGCTAGCTTTGGATTGGGTATAGCATATAGTAAAGAGATCTCAACCGCATATCTAGAAAGTATATAGAATATCGCGAGCATGATAGAGGCCATTATTATAGAGCCTACCGGGTTGTTGTTAAGGAAAGACGCTACTGGTGCTAGATATGGGCTCTGAGTATGGAGTTTGAATGAAAATATATATGAAGCTATTAAGAGGGATATAAGTAGTGGAAGTGCTATAATAGCTGTAAAGAGCGTTGAAAAACCGATCAGTGAGCTCCTAGGATCTTGCGTGATATGTATTAGAGCTTCCTCAGAACCCCTATATATATTTCTCATAACATCTGAGGCTAATACTATGAAGAACGCTATAATGATCGTATGGATCCCCAGCGATAGGATGAGCCTGGGATCTGCTAGTGCTATAAAGAATATGGTTAATGTAAACATAGATGGTGATGGGAATACCAATGCTATCAAGCCGCTTAATATAGATACGAGTATAAGCATAGGATATGATGCTAGGTCGAGGCTTCCTCTAGATATTAATAACGGGATCCTAGCTAGTAGAGACACATATACATTTATATTTAATAGAATAGGGATAAGTATAACTAGCACCGAGACTCTTGGTAGGATCTCGATAACAACTCTAGCCGGCCTCATCGCCCCCTAACTCCCTATAGTCCTTCAAAGCCCTCTCATAATATCTCTCCTCGGGCTCATGAGCATATCTAACCCTTTCATACACCTCTGTAAGATCTTCGAAGGCCCTCGGGTTTTCAACATTTCTTCTCACCTTCTCTAGATACTCCCTATGCGTCTCACTCCCATCCCTCGGAATCCTATTAGAGAGAATCTCAACAGCCCTCCAATATATCCTAATAACCCCTGTGAAGCTGGGTAGAGAGATTCTTCGTGCCTCATCACCGCTACCCAGCGATGCTTTCTTCAGAAACCTCTTGGGAATCCCCATTAATATAATTGCTGCTATCGATGAAAACCCCAGCAGGGCTAGAGCTATATATAGCTGATCCATACCCAGTATCCCACCTGGTAATGGTAGGAATATTGGATATGGCTGGTACCGATACCCCAGGTAGACGCTATCCCCACCACCTGCTTGTCTCGCCTGAATCTGCTGTGATGAGATATTAGATGACACCAATATATTGGCGAGCCCTCTAACGAGACCCTCAGCTGTTCTAGATATTATTAGCTGCTTTATTATCTCCAGCTGCATCTTATCAATAGCCAATGCATCTCCCTGCAAACCCTGGCTAATTGAGATCCTTTTCAGAAGTTCGAGAGCAGCTATATACTCGCTCAGAGATATCCTACCTCCTCTGAAGAGGCTATCGAGAGCACCTAATAACCCTATGGGGGAATTCCCTGTTGAGATATTCGCTATTAGCTGTGATATCTCTGGATTGCTGAGAAGCCTTCTCAGAGCCTCATCACTCATAGAGGCTTGATATATGCTACTCATCACCTCATCAACAACACCCGGATCTATATATCCTGACCTCTCAAGCTCTCTAAGACTCTGCTCTATAGAGGCTCTAGCAGATCTATTAGCTGTTACGCATGATAGAGTGTCACATCCTAAGCTTATATTCCTTATAGCCTCGAGGATCTTCGAAACGTTTGCTCCTAAATAACCCATAGATCCTCTAGACCCCTCTACACCTGTAGCCAATATACCTGTGAAGTTAATTGTATGCATCCCTAGATAGATACTTATATCCCCGCTAGGGGTGGTTGTATTGCTAGCCATCTGAGGAGATACATGTTGAGACATAGCTAGCAGAGCAATGGCTATAGAGATGGTTAGAATAGCTGCTACCCTCATGGCCTTGGCACCTCAACACTACTTAGGATCTCCCTAACAACTGACACAGGATCTACACCCTCTATCTCGTACTCAGGTTTAAAGACCAGTCGATGCCTAAGAACAGGGATCGCTACCGACTTAACATCATCTGGAATCACATAGCTCCTCCCATCAAGATAGGCCCATGCCTTAGCAAGTCTAGCCAGGGCTATCCCAGCCCTTGGGGACACACCTACTAGGAGCATTCTATGCTTCCTAGTAGCCTCTATAATCCTCGCTATATATTCATATATAGAATCATCAACATCAACCTTAGAGACAGCGTTTATAGCATCCAACACCTCGCTCTTAGAAAGCACAGGCTTTAGATTATGATATGCCTCTTCGATAGCATCTATCCTCTTAACAATTTCGATCAACCCCTTAGTGCTTGGATAGGAGCTCTCTATCTTCACTAAAAACCTATCCAGCTGGGATCCTGGGAGGGGAAAGACACCCTCTGATTCCACAGGGTTCTGGGTGGCGAGGACTATGAATGGTTCCTCAAGCCTATAGGTATCCCCCTCAATGGTTACCTGCCTCTCCTGCATAGCCTCTAGCAGAGCGCTCTGAGTCCTTGGAGAAGCCCTGTTTATCTCATCAACCAACAATATGTTAGTAAATATAGGGCCTTTCCTAAGAACAAAAGAACCTGATCTCTGATCATATATGTATCCTCCTATGATATCGCTTGGTAGAAGATCAGGCGTCATCTGGATCCTCTTAAAGCTAAGCCCCATAACCCTGGATATAACCTTAGCAGTTAGAGTCTTAGCAACCCCTGGCAAGCCCTCTATCAAGACATGCCCCTTTGCCAAAATAGATGCTAATATAAGCTTTACCTCATACTCCTTTTCAATCAAAACCTCCGAAGCCGCTTCCATAACCTTCTTTAGTAGTTGGGACATCCCACCCAACTCTATATTCTAATTAATAAGTATCTTATATTTAGCTATGCGGAAAAACCACTTCTCCCTACCGCTTTGCTTTGTTTAGTGGTATGGATTCCACCTCGCCTGGAGGGCTTGCCCAGTTCACCCCAAGGGCTCATAGGTAGTTGTTAAGCCCAGCAGCATGTGGCTTCATCGCCTGGGCGGTTCCAATTAGTCGGAGAATAAGATATATAGATCTTAGCATGGCATAGAAAGACACAATCCAGAATAGAAAGCAATAACTCAAGGTTTCTTCCCCGACACAGAATTAAGCTCTCAGAGTATTGCCCACTATATCGCGACTGACTTCCTCCCACCTTAAAGGGGTGGGACTTTCAATCGTAACCGGCAAGCCCTAGCACGTGATTCTCGTATCGCGAGTTTCTATAAGAATTGGCCTATATATTTATAAGAAAAATGATGGGCTTAACTATATATTGGGTTACCACTGTTATATTATTCTATATCTACGAGTGATATCTAATAGATTTAATTACCTATATATTATTCGAGAATACTATATTAGATCGGTGGTGCGTTGCCAGCATTTGGGATACATAGGATCTCTCATGTAGCTCTTAGGGTCAGTGATCTCGAGAAGGCTAGATGGTTCTACGTAGATCTTCTAGGCTTCGTTGAGGTTGAGAGGAGTGGAGATGAAATATATTTAAAGGGGGTTGAGGAGACACAGCACCACAGCTTAGTTCTTAGGAAAGGCTCTATACCCGGGCTCTCCTATATAGGGTTTAGGGTCTCCAAGCCCGAGGATCTCGATAGGGCGAGGGAATACTATAGATCTCTTGGTATGCCCACATCTAAGTTTAAGGAGAAGGGGGTTGAGGAGGCAATAGCTGTTGAGGATCCATATGGTTTTCCGCTAGTATTTTACTATGATATGGAGCAGACAGGTGATCTCGGTTTGAAATACAACCTCTATAGGGGGGCTCCTCCTGTGAGGCTATCACATGTAAATATATCACTCCCAGTTAGAGATCTAGATCAGGCGCTTAAATATTACATAGATGATCTAGGGTTTATATTGACCGAGTACTTCCTAGGCGAAGATGGCAGTAAGCATGCAGCATGGGTTACCTCTTACTATAAACATGACTCCCACGACCTAGCCCTTGGAAAAACCATAGGCCCTAACCCAGGCCCCGGGTTCCACCATGTTGCCTATGTTGTTTATGAGTTCAGAGACATGGTTAGAATCGCTGATATACTAGCTAGCTCGGGCCTCTGGGACTCTATTGAAAGGGGTCCTGGAAGGCATGGTGCTACAAGGGCGTTCTACTTCTATATAAGGGATCTAGATGGCATTAGAATCGAGCTCTTCACAGGGGACTATGTTATATTAGATCCTGATAAGTGGAGGCCCATAGTCTGGAGGTTTGATCAGGCCAGATACAGATCTGATTTCTGGGGAAGGCCGATCCCTGATAGATGGAAGGAGGTGAAGCCCGTGGAATCAATAGTGATGGGCGGTATGAAACCCCTTGAGGGTTATTCAAGTATGATGCCAACTATAAGGTGGTAGCTATGATTAGGAGGGGAGAGGATTACATAAGATCTCTTAGAGAGGGGAATCATCCAGTAGTCTACTACGATGGTGAAATAGTTAAGGATGTTGTCGACCACCCAGCCTTTAGAATACCTGTGAGGACTACAGCAAGCTATTACGATCTCCACTGGGATCCGGAGAAGAGGGAGAAGCTGAGACACTATAGCCCAGATCTTGGTGAGGAGATAAGCATCTCATTCATGATACCGAAGTCAAAGGCAGATCTTAGAAAGATGGCTGAAGGCCTCATAACGATCTACGATAGCTATAGAGGGTTCTTCGGTAGAAGCCCGGACTATCTAAATATGTGGAGCGCTGTATTTGCAGCCCACCACGAGTATTTCTCAAAACACTTCGGATCTAAATATGGTGAGAATGCAATAGAGATCTATAGGAGACATGCAAAGAACGATCTCTTCTTCACCCATGCGATAGTGGCGCCGATGTACGATAGATCTAAGCCTCCCTCCCAGTGGCCAGATCCATATATATGGGCTGGAGTTGTTAAAGAAACCCCAGATGGGGTTATAGTAAGGGGTGCCGCGATGATCTCAACCTCGGCAGCGTATGCAGAGTGGCTCTGGTATCTACCAAATATAAGGAGAGATACAGATCCTAGATATGCGATCTTCTTCGCAATACCCACAAATACCAAGGGGGTTAAAGTACTAGCTAGAAGATCCTTTGCACCGAGGGATGGATACTCTGAATTCGAATACCCCATATCATCGAAATATGAGGAGAGCGATGGCCTCTTAATATTCGACGATGTGCTGGTTCCATGGGAGAACATTATATTCTATAAGAAGCCTGAGGAGATAGAGAACTTCATGTGGCATGAGGTGAGGCTAAGAGCTTGGTTCAACTGGCACTTCGTGATCCAGCACTACTGCAGACTGAAGTTCCTAGCAGGGCTAGCTATAGCTGTTGCCCAGGCATCTGGGATAGATACATTTATAAATGTTCAGGAGAAGATAGGCGAGATACTGATCTATCTTGCTTTAAACGAAGCAGCCATCTACGGCTCCATAGAGCTTGCGGAGGAGCTACCAAACATTGTAAGGCCTAACGCGCAGATAGCAATCTCGGCAAGCCACTTTAACATGAAGGCGCTTCCAAGGGCCAACGAGATCCTAAGACTCATATCAGCCGGAGCTTCTATACCTATACCAGCTTCTATAAAGGATTTTGAGAATCCAGAGGAGAGGGCCTATATAGAGAAATATCTAGCTATGAAGGGTATCAACGCCCTTGAAAGGGTGAAGCTGTTCAACCTACTATGGGATGTCATAGGATCTGAGGTTGGTATGAGATATGAGCAATACGATAGATTCAGCAGGGGAGATCCCACTATCAGGTGGGCCCAAACATATACAGAGGTCTTTAGATCTAAGCATGATGAGCTTAAGAAGATAGTAAAAGATATACTAGATCAAATGCCGAATCCAAGGCAATAGATCTTTTTAGAAGCCAGTTAAATATATTAGCCATTTAAGCCTTGATTAGTTGGGTGTACCAGAGAGAACATGAAAAGCTCCCTAGAAAGCATATGTGGAGGGCTCCCCCCAGAGATATGTAAGCAGTTGGTTGCAGAGCAGCAGTTAGTCAAAATACGTCTTGAGAAGAGGAAATTTGGGAAAGAGGTAACAATAATAGAGGGGCTAGACGAGACCCAAGATCTTAGGAAAATAGCTTCAATGCTGAAATCAAAACTAGCTACAGGGGGTACGGCGAAGAATGGTAGGATAGAACTCCAGGGCGATCATAGGTATAAAGTTAAAAACATATTGATCAAAGAGCTTGGAATACCGGAAGAGAATATAATAATGATAGAGGAGGGCGAGGAAGAGACTTAGGTTTATAGCTAAAAAGCGTAGCTTTTTTAATAATCAATCAAAACTTATCAATAAAACCTCCATATCCCCAGAGCCCTAAGAATCCATATCATATTTCTCAGCCTCCCCTCTAAGCGCTCTCCACATTGGTGGGAGGAGCTGTTAAGGGCTCTTAGTCTATAGAGGAGAAGCTCCGAAGCCGAAAGCTTATAAGTCCTCTCACATGTGTATCTATTGGGGCCTGTGGGCGCCGTAGACAGCCCGTGACCCGGGTTCAAATCCCGGCCGCGGCGCCATCAATATATTTATATATTGCTTTATTGATAGGGGTCTCTGGGGTAGTAAAGAGATAGGTGGTAAACCTCGCCTTTGAAGGCGGGGTTAGATTTTTAAGTTTTTGTTTCGATATATGCTCTGGGCTTCCGAGGTGGTGGGTCAATCTACTGGGATGAGGGGCGGGGGCCGACTGTCCTCCGCAATACCCGCCATCTCGGAGGCCCCCTCCTCGAATATAAGGATGAATGTTGTCTGTCTACTGACAAATGGTTATCAGCATAGGAGGCTGTCATGGCTGGGGGATGTCTGTGCCAGGCTGTATAATGAGGTGAACTATGAGAGGAGGCAGCAGTTCTTCAATGGGCAACAGGTAGATTTCGTGGGGACGTATAGGAGGTACTATGAGAGGTATAGGGATATCCTCGGTGTCAATGCCCAGGCTATTGTTCAGAAGAATAATGAGGCTTGGGCTAGCTTCTTCTCACAGCTAAAGGCTATGAAGGAGGGGAGGCTACCTCCCTTCATAAAGAAGATCAGCCCGCCAGGCTATTGGAAGGATAGGGAAGGCGGGAGGAGGAAGATCATAGTTATTAGGCAGGATCGATATGTGGTTGATGTTGAGAGGAGGAAGCTGATCCTTAAGGACTTCAACATTGAGATCGATTTCGTGGGGGAGATCAGGTGGTATGGTAAGCAGGGTAGATTAGAGATCATATATGACGAGGCTGTCAATAGGTGGTACGCCCACATACCAGTCGAGGTCGGTGTTGAGACAACTAAGAGAGGAAACAGAGCTAGGCACATTGTCAGGGGCGAGAGGAAATCGATCCAGATAGCCTCTCCAAAGGGTGATAGGGTAGCCTCGATTGATCTTGGTATCAATGTTATGGCAAGCGTTGTAGTTGATGATGGTACTTGGCTATTGTACAAGGGTGTTAGGGCTAAGCAAGACTATTTCTACCTTGAGAAGAGGATAGCAGAGATACAATCTCTAGAAGCCATAGCAAGGAATATAGGTGAGCTTGATGCGGCTGAGGAGCTTAGAAGGGAGAGGAGGAGGCTATTCAGAAAGCTATATAGGAGGCTCACACACCTATATAGAACCCTTGCCTCCCACCTAGTCAAAACTTTACACGATCTCGGGGTATCAACGATATACATAGGATATCCATATAACATATCCCAGGATAATGGTAACAAGTATAGTGTGAATATCTGGTCATACCACAGGCTAATCCAAACAATCGAGCTCGAGGCACAGGAATATGGTATGAGGGTGTATGAGGTAATAGAGTATGGCACATCAAGCAGATGTGCATACCACAATGTTGATGTTAAGAGGAAGCCAAGAGGGGTGGTGACATGCCCACTAGGACACAGAATGCACAGCGACCTAAACGGAGCACTAAACATAATGAAGATAGCAACAGGCAAGATAGTTGAACACGTGAAGAAACCACTATCCTACATCGTTCACCACAACGGAGTAGCCCCCGCAAAGGGGGGTAACGCCCGAGACCCCAGCGAAACCTCGCCCTTCAGGGCGGGGAAGGGGTCATAGATGTTGTGAATTTATTATGAAGAACGGCATGTGTATCGTAGCAATAGTTCTGGTAGGGATGCCCGGCTCTGGAAAGGGTGTGTTCTCAGATGTTGCTAGGAGCTTAGGATATGAGGTATATGTTATGGGGGATGTCATTAGGGAGGAGCTTATTAGAAGGGGGATGAGGGTTACTAGAGAGAATATGGCTTACATGGCTAGGGAGCTGAGGAGGCTCTATGGCGATGATATTGTTGCTAGGAGAGTTGTCGAAGAGGTACTTGCTAAGGGTTTAAGGGCTACCCCTGGTTGTAGATATATAGTGATAGATGGATCTAGATCCCTCGCGGAGCTAGAGTTCTTCAGAAAAAGCTTCTCTTCTGTAGTGCTTGTAGCTATACATGCCAGCCCAGAGACGAGGTATAGGAGGCTTGTTTCAAGAGGGAGAGAGGGGGATCCCAAGGGGTGGGATGAGTTTGTAGAGAGAGACGCTCTCGAGCTATCCATGGGTGTTGGAAGTCTTATAGCACTAGCAGATATAATGATTATAAATGAGGGCATAGATCTAGAGGGATTTAGAAGGACCGCTTCAAATACCCTAGAGTATATAAGGAGTAGGTGGAGGTGTAGATGCTAAGAACTCCACCTCTCGAGAGCAATGCTTAGAAGCTTCTTCTCCCCCTTCCTTAGGTGGTATATAAATGTTGCAGGGCTTATACCCATGAGCTTAGCAACATCAGCAACCCTAGCCCTTTTAGGATAGTCCAGAAGGCCTGTGCTTAGAGCTAGTTCAACCGCCTTCCTCTCATTATCGCTTAAAAGGGTTCTCGGATCAGGATTGAACATAGCTACACCTGCTTCGGAGAAAGAGATCTTCAGAAGCCTTCCCATATTCCTGAGACTCTCCTCCAGATATTTCCTAACAGCTCTAGAGGATCTTGGGATCAGTATTTTCCATCTCTCAACACCGCCTCCAACCTCTTGATCAAGTATGAGACCACCGATCCTATATACTAGGTCGGAGATAGAGCCCTCCCTCAAGCTAGAGAAATCCATGAGGGCAAGCCAGATCCTATCCCCATTAAATGAGTAGGTTCTTGAGAAGCTAAGGCTCAGCTCAACAATATATTTGGATCTCCTCATATCACTTATAAACCTCCTTAGATCTTCCCCTATGATAGCTATACTAGCCCTAAATATATGAGGCGATATAAATTCCTGTCTCAGGGTCTTTATCTTCACATCATATTTATCCGTAGTACTAGTCCAGCACCCACTATGCTCTATCTCAAAACTAGCTATCTCAGCCCTTCTCGCCATATATCGTCTAACCTCTTCTCACATAATATCTTAAATATATAACATCGAATACGTTAGTATAGAAACATATATTTTTCTATATTGATGAATATAGTATGGTAGTTACTATGAAGGCATTATCGAGGCTATATGTTTACATAATTATAGCTATTATAGTAGTAGCTGTTATAGGGGCTATCATTACATATCAACAGCTGGCTAGACCACCAGGAACGGTTAAAATAGGCTTCCTAGGCCCCCTTCAAACGGAATATGGAGACGCTGGTTTGAAGGCTGTGATGCTAGCTGTTGATGAGATAAATAGGGCTGGAGGGGTTCTAGGGAGAAGGATCGAGATAGTGACATATGATGATGGGAATAATCCTTCACAAGGTGTTGCGGGCTTTAGAAAACTTGTTGAGGAGGATAGAGTAGTGGCTATATTTGGTATACATGCAAGCCCCGTTGGTCTCGCGATATTACCTGATATGGCTAGATATAAGATCCCTGTATTTGCTATGGGCTCTGTATCGGATGCTATAGATATCAACGTCAGCAATAATCCCGGCTATAGATATTGGTTTAGGTTCAACATAAACGCTTCGATGCATGGCTTAATGGTGTATCTCCCAGCTAAAGCTATAGCCTCTCAGCTTGGTCTCAAGAGATTTGGGCTCCTCTATGATAATGCACCATGGACGATACCTGTTATCGAAACCGTTAAAAAAGCTATTAGAAGCGATGGATATGAGATCGTTTATGAGGGTACAATAGATATAGGTAAGACAACAAGCTTCGTACCACATCTAACAAAGGCTAGGGATAGCGGTGTGGAGATCCTGCTCGTATGGAATGCATATGGAGATGCGAAGTTCTTGCAGAGGGACTACGATGATCTTAAGCCCCCATTTATATTGATTCAATTCGATGGGGTTGGGATGAGGCCTGAGCAGTGGAATATAACCGGTGGAAAGCTATCCTATCAGGTCTTCGCATTCTTCGTATATGGGAGAGGAGGCAATGTAGATCCGAAGCTAAGAGGCTTTTACGATGCCTTTAAGCAGAGATACGGATATGATCCTCTATTTTATGCGCCATTCATATACGATGCTGTATATGCATGGAAGAAAGCGGCCGAGGCATCTGGAAGCTTTGATGGAGATGCTATTGCTGACTATCTTGAAAAGAATGGTTATGAGGGCATCAGCGGCAGGTGGATCTTCACTAAGGGGCATTCCCCACTATATGGAGAAGGCTACATAACCACTATGGCTCTCCAATGGCTCCCAGGGGGTAGGCTAGTGATTATATGGCCAAGCAAGGTTGCGGAGCAACAGTTCCAACCACCGCCATGGCTCAAGAGATAGATCAGCATCGGTGGGCGATAAATTGTACGAGATCCTTCTATTCTCGATCATAACTGGTTTAATATATATGCTCATGGCAACAGGCTTTAACATTGTCCTAGGCGTTGCTAAAATAGTTAACCTAGCCTATGGAGCCCAGATGATCCTAACAGCATATATAGCTAGCACCCTCCTCTCAATACTCCCCCTCCCCCTAGCACTAGCCCTCGCCATATTAGCCTCAACAGCTGTGGGAGGGGTTATATGGATTATTATGTGGATCTTTAGGAGAGATCTAGTACTATCTATAGTATCCTCAATAGCTATAGCCCTTCTAATAGAGGGGTTGATACTTAAGATATATGGATCCAGGTTATTATCATTAGTAATAGCTACAGGCGATATATGGGGGATCTCATCACAATGGGTGGTGGCAGCCGTTATATCGATAGCATCGCTTAGCTTCTACCATGTTATAACAGGACATACAATGCTGGGCAAGAAGATGGCTGCGGTAGCGGAGAATGAAGACCTAGCTAGATATATGGGGATCAATGTGAGGCTTGTAGGGATATCGTCTTTCCTAATCTCATCTCTAATGGCATCTATAGCCTCGATCGCAATAACACCGCTATATGCTATATATCCGCATATAGGTTGGTACTATCTAACATTGGTACTAGCAATAGTAGTAATAGGCGGGCTTGGAAGTGCTGTAGGTGCTATGGCCTCATCCATGATCCTCTCATTCAGCCAGAGCCTAGCATCTTATTACATAGGCTCCCCAGCGAAAGATCTGATTCCTCTGGTGGTTCTAGTATCAACACTCATGCTTAAGCCAGAAGGGATATTTGGTAGAGGTGTTAGATGGGCTTGAAGGAATACTCAAAAACAGATCTATTATTCATAATATTTTTGTTGATACTATTATCTATTCTACCCCTCTTCATAAGATCCTCCTATCTATTAACTCTAGCACTAACATCCTATCTATTTGGAGTTCTGGTAGCTATATATGATCTCTTCTACATAAGATCTGGCTATATAAACCTAGGATATACATATATGATTGCATCATGCGGCTTTGCCATTGCAATATCTATTAACAGGCTCCCACCTACACTATGGCCTCTAGGAGCTATAGCACTTGCTCTAGGCTTATGCTCAGTAATATTGATCCCAGCGATCAGGCTTAGAGGTCCTTTCTACTCTGTTTCAACACTTCTATATCCATTCACACTTCCACCGATAGCAAGGCTCTTCCCAGATCTATTTGGGGGCGATGTAGGCATATATGTGAGGCCTATTATAGGGGATTTCATTGCGCTCTACTACTCAGCTATAGCCCTTGGTATCTCGATCCTTATTATGCTTGTATTGATAACTAGCACCAGGTTAGGAATATACTTAGTAATGATCAGAGATGATGAGACTCTAGCGGAATCCTCTGGGATAAGGATCCAGAGGATAAAGATCATATCACACATAATAGTAGTCCTCATGGTGACAGCTATAATGATATTCTATGCTCAGGCTAGCGGGGTTGTTAGTGTAGAGCTATCAGATCCGATCCCGCTTCTTATATATGCGCTAATGGCTAGTGCGATATATAAGCCGGGATCTTCCATCTACTCATTCATGGGAGGAATAGCTCTCTGGTGGCTTGATGGATATATGAGGGCATATATATATGATCTCAGGCTTATCATAGCATCCACCCTCCTCTTAGCAGTATACCTCATAAGAGGGGTTGGGATAGGTGTTAGAGCTAAGATCCATTAGCAAGAGATTCGGAGGGGTGGTAGCTCTAGAAAACATATCCTTGAAGATAGATAAAGAGCTAGTGGGCATTGTAGGCCCCAACGGTAGTGGAAAAACAACCCTTTTTAACGTGATTACGGGACATATAAGGCAAGATCGAGGTAGCATCGTTTTCATGGGTAGAGAGATAAGCGATCTATCAATAGGGGAGAGGGTTAGGATGGGGATTCTCAGAACCTTCCAGAGTCCAAAGGTGTTCTGGTCGCTATCTGTGGAGGATAACATAGCCCCACTCACGAAGGATAGATCTAGGGTGAGGGAGGTTCTAGAGATGCTTGGTCTCTGGGAGAAGAGAGGGGAGAAGCCCTCTAGGCTGGGACTTAGCTTTATAAGGAGGCTTGAGCTAGCTAGATGCCTAGTGCTAAACCCGAAGATCCTTTTGCTTGATGAGCCCCTTGCAGGCTTATCTTCTGAGGAAGCACTGGAGCTAGGATCTCTTGTAGAGCGGTTACATAGGGATCTCAATATAGGTGTTGTGATTATAGAGCATAAGATCTCCCACCTCTCGAGGATAGCGAGGAGAATTATAGCTATGAATGCGGGAAAGGTGGTTATAGATGCACCAACGGATGAGGCGATTAAAAGGGTTAGAGAGATGCTCCTCAGCGTATAAGGTGATCCTATGGGGGAGCGCCTTCTAGATGTTAGAAATTTAAAATGCGCCTATGGAAATATGCTGGCTGTTGAGAATGCAAATCTATATCTAGATAGAGGTGAGATAGTAGTGATTCTCGGCCCTAATGGTGCTGGGAAGACTACATTGCTCAAGGCTATAGCGGGTGCTATAAAACCTATATCCGGATCCATAGTATATAAGGGTGTTGATATAACTAACACAGATTTATATAGCAGGATATCGATGGGGATAAGATATATTCCTGATAGAGACTCTGCATTTAGAACACTAAGTGTTGAGGATAACCTAAGGCTTGTTAGAAAAGACTATGATATATCCATGTTCCCCATACTAGAGAAGAAGTTAAAGACCAAAGCAGGCAATCTTAGTGGGGGAGAGTACAAGATCTTAACACTAGCTATGGCATATAATTCTATGGCAGAGCTTCTCCTAATAGACGAACCCTCATCAGGACTGTTTCCAAGGATCAAAATGGAGGTGGTGGAAATACTTAGAAATCTCAGGAGGAAGGGGATTACAATGCTAATAGCGGAGCAGGATCATGAGATGGCGCTAACCCTCGGCGATAGAGTATATGGGATGGAGGCAGGGGTTATCCACAATCACATCCCATAGCTAAAAACCCATTTGTCACAGTTAATCCGCTTTATCCTCAAGCAGCTCAACTATTATCCTCGCCCTAACCTTTGTACCTGGTAATGGCGGTGGAGACTCTCCAAGGTCTGCTGCAAAAACAACTGTATTACCCATAGAATCTGTGAACCTGATCTCAGCTACAAAGGCTTTTTTAGGGGGCTCTGTAAGGCTTCTCAATATAGTATCATAGATCCTTGTTAACGCCATTTGAAGAGCTACTGGGCTTGTGAAATCCTCAGGTCTCAGGGCTATGCTCTTAAAAGTGCTCATTACCTCTCCAACCCTGGCAACCCCCTCAAATACTATTCTCACAGGTGCTTCCTCCCCCTTCTCACCCATGTATAGGCACCTAATCCCTATTATCGCTACCAGGCACTTATACACAATAGATTCTGGTTCTTAACAAGCCATGTAGTTCGACACAATGAATAGGTTATGGGTTATCAATCGACATATCTATATATTTGCAAGGCTTAGAACCTATTCTTTATGGCTAAGAGGATTGATGCTAGGTTTTTCATCCATGCCACATATGATCCTGATCCTCCCTAGCTCTATATGATTAGGACATATCCCTTTATCGATAGCTATAGATATGATATAACCATCTTTCGAGTCCTTCGATATATTATATTTAATATGCTTAGATCTTAGGTTCTTCTCAATCCTGGCAAGTATATATTTTATCAGGTACTCCTCAAGAGCTCTTCTAGGATCCTTTACCCTAACCGCTTTAGAATCGATATTGATGAAACCCGATTTAGATAGGATTCTCATAACGCTTTTAACAGATCTCTTTGGAAAGAGCAGCTCTAAAACAGATCTAGCATGTTCAATCGAGATCTCCTCTCTATTAAAGCTAAGGAGTACTAGGTATGCGGCGAGCTCTCTCTTACCTATGGGCATCTCCCTCTACCCTAGTCTTAGAATCAAGATAATCCTGTCTCTGATCTCCAGCGTACATCGATCAAAATTCTTCCCACTATAGACCTCTTTACACCCATATTTAGATGTGAGGGTGATTATATCGTTGCTTATAGAGGTCTCAACCTCATTACCATCTACAATATATACTGGTATAGACCCTGCTACTCTCTCGACAAGCTTATCAACAGGATATAGTGGGAGGTTCACACCTTTAATCCAATAGTGCATCGGAATCATTACCTTTGATCCGAGGGATTCGAATACCTTAAGACCCTCTTCATAGTCTATCGTAAAAGTGCCCCCCACAGGTAGCATCGCGATATGGGGATTACCTGCCTCTCTAATCTGCTCTGGGCTAAGCAAATGCCCCAGATCGCCTGCATGGAAGATCCTCGTGCCATCAGGGGTCTCCACAACATATGCCACATTCCTCCCCCTTCTCCTACCTCTCTCCTTATCATGGAAGGTCTCTATCCCCTTAACTCTGAAGGGCCCCAGAGTATTGATCGCTGTGGCCATTAACAGGTGCTTCCCACCCTCCTTAAGCACCACCCTATATGCATTATGATCGAAGTGATCGTGGCTCATGATCACATAATCAGATAGAGCCCCAGGCCTCTTGATCCCTATTGAAGCACCATCATGAGGATCTATCGTTAGAGATACACCCCCATATACTAGCTCGAAGCATGCATGGCCCCACCACCTAATAACTAGACCCATACTCCGTCTCTCCCCAGGTATTCATTCCAATCATTTTATATATTTTCATAATTACAGGGGATTTCCACCTCCCCTTCACCTCTGACCTCCTCCCCACCCTGAAGGGGGCGAGTCTTCCGGTTGTAACATAGTCACATCTAGAGCAGAATCATGAGTATTGGGCTCAACCGCACTAAGCCTTTTCTCAGGATTCAACGGCGCAAAATATTCCTACTCATTTTAAATCCATAGCCAAGGCTTCTCAAAATGCCTCGGGACATCGTAGTAGCTTCTGCCTAAGAAATTGGGGGCAGTAACATGGTTTATGGTGTTTTAGAGTTGTTCTAGTCCTTTCAGGGCTACTATATGATCTATGGCTTACCTTCGTTGCCTCTCTAGGGGAGAGGGTGAGGAACTTGAAGATGTAAACAGCTACCCTCGGATAAAGGTAGGAGGAATTATATTCTGCTATGACCTATAGATATATTATTGCTGGCTCTAGATATTATGGGATGCTTTTACGAACCCCGTTAGGGCTTTGATCGGGATCCTGGAGAGGGCTTCAGAGGGAACCAGTATCTAT
>JAWAXC010000024.1 GCA_038897115.1 Sulfolobales archaeon
AGGATCCCTGGCGGAGGGGAGGTTTGTGAGAGGTCTCAGCGATATAGATCTGCTGGTTGTAGTCAGGGATCTAGATGCTAGCATGGATAGATTCACTATATATGGTGTGGGGGATGTTGATGTAGAGATAACATTTGTTACTGAGGAGGAGCTGAGGGAGGCTGTTAGATCTGGTAGGGAGTTCTATGTAAGCGCTCTTGAAAGGGGGATCACTATATATTCGGAGGAATAATGTTAAATATATAGCGATGGTGTGGATCGATCTGCAGGTCTCGATTATATCGTTATTAGTGTTGATCCTTCTTCATAGTCTCTATAAGCCCTGCTGCTAATATAGGAAGTATTATCGTTGCATCCCCATAGATCACAGCTCTTTTTGCTTGTGGCTTGACCTTACCCCAGCTAATAGCTTCTCTTGGGTGTGCCCCGCTCAGCGATCCGTCCCATTCTACAGCTGTTGTTATATATACAACATAGTCTAGGCCCTCTTTAAACTGGTTCCACCATATTGTGTGGTGCTTGCTAATACCCCCACCTATTATTAGGGCTCCGCTAACCCTTGACCTAAAGATCTTTTCGGCTACTAGATCCATATCGGCGAATAGATCTATTTTGAACCCAGAGATCTTGGATCTAGTGTATAGAGCTGTTCCAAAGGCACCATCAACGATACCAGGCACTATGATTGGAACCTTTCTCCTATATGCAGCACCCAATATAGAGTTGAGATCTTTTGAGAGCTTCTCACCAGCCCTCCAGAGGATCTCGTAGACAGGCCACTCCCTCTTAATAGATATAAGCTCGTCGACAAGCCCATAGGTGAATCTCTCGATAGCAACTCCATAGCCTTGGAGCTCTATATATATGTTTCCAAGCCTGTGAAGCCCCCTTCTATAGAGATCCTCGTCATCCGTCTCGAAGAAGCCCTTGTAATACCCTCCCCCAAGGGATTTAGCTATATCATGATCCACAGCACCGCATGTTGTAACAACAATGTCGAAGAAACCCTCATCTATAAGCTGTGCCAGAACACCCCTCAACCCGGTTGAAACAAGGTTCCCTGTGAATGAGAGGAACCTTAGATCCGATTCCCTCACCATCTCAACAACAACCTCATAGCCTCTATAGAGATGGCCCGCCATAAAACCGTGTATATCTCTATAGAGCTCAATAAGATCCCTAATACCCATAGAAGGAGTAACCCTCCTATCAACAACCCTCTCCAAGGCATAGCACCAAGCCTATTCCCATATAGAGGCTAATAGATAACGTTTCTCCCAATGTGTTCATTCCATTCATTCTATAGTTCTTGGTCTCATCTAGGGGTTCTACCTCGTCCAGAGGGCTCTCCTAGCTCATCCCATGGGTTCATGGGGCTTTGTCGAGCCCAACGGCATGGGGCTCCCATCTAGGTCTAGCCCGCCAGGGCTTGGAGCAGCGCTCCCATCACCCAGACAGGATCTAAATATTATTACTTCTACTCTAAACATCAAAAAGATTTCAGCCCTCAAAACCTGATCTCAGCATATTCCTTAAGAAGATGGGGATATCGATAGATGTGGAGAGCTAATGATTCAAACACTTTAGAGCTAAACTATAAGATCTGATCTTCTTCCCCACCTTAGAGGGGCAGTAAACTCAGTTATAATATTATATAACTTTTAGTTACAACCGCAAGCCTCGCTCTTTAGGGCGGGGAGGAGGTCAGATCTTGTTATTTAGGATGGAATTTTTCATCTCATATCTCATCATATCTCATATGTCTAGCCCTTGGCTCTTGATATGCCGAGGATCATATATATGAAGCCCATAAAATCCGCTGCCTCTCTCGCCACTACATTAGGCATTGATCCTATGTGGCCAGAGGATCTCTCCACCCTTAAATAGCTTGTATATCCATGTTCCCTCAGCCTTGCATGGAATTTCATTGCATGTGCAGGGTGTACTCTGTCGTCGTTCAACCCTGTATAGATATATATCGGTGGGTATCGGGTGTTTGGTCTTATATTGTGATATGGTGAGTATCTAGCTAGATATTCCCTATCACTTGGATCTTCTGGGTCTCCGTATTCCGGTACCCATGCCCTTCCTATATATAGTTTATCGAATCTAAGCATGTCGAGAACTGGATACCCTATAACAGCGGCATCGAATAGATCTGGTCTCATGATGATTGAGGCGCCTACTAGCAATCCGCCGTTGCTCCTACCATGTGCAGCGATCCTGATCCCCTCATACCTCTTCTTAAGATCCTCTGCAACTGCTATGAAATCCATGAACACATTGATCTTCTTCCTACCCATCCCCTCCAAATGCCAGGCCTCTCCATGCTCGGATCCGCCTCTTAGATTGGCAACAACGAGCATCCCTCCATCCTCTATGAAGGGTATTGCCCATGCAAGGTAGCTCGGTGTGAGGGATATGCCGAATCCTCCATAGCCATATAGAATAGCATTCGATGGCCTTGTATTCCTCTTTTTAATGGTGAAATAATGTATCCTCGTCCCATCATATGACCTGGCATATCCATGATCAACCTCGAAGTCGCTGTGGATCCTTGACTCTTTAATCACGCTCACCTCAAGATCTCGGGAGATCTTGATTATTTTAAACCTCTGTGTGAATGAGGTTAGCTCGGCAATGAGCTCTCCCATGAAGGATTGATCCACATATATGTTTATGCTCGAAGGGTTCTCAGGTGTGTAGGAGCCTAGCATATTCCCCTCTAGATCATAGAAGCGGATTTTCTCGTAATACTTATTAGCATCTATATAGACAGAGGCAAGCCTATCTCCAAGTATAGCTGCGGATCCCATGTACTCATTCGATTCTGGGACGATCTCTTGTATATTATTACCAACACATATGATCCTGCCTAGCCCTCCTCGATCATATGCCCTGAGAATGGCACATCTAAGGCCATCTATGTAGTCTATTGGGTGGTAGAGGAAATCCCCACCATAGATCGCCTTCCAGGTCTCGGGTTTCGATAGGTCTCCAAGATATATTGTAGATCTTCTCCAACCGTAGAGAACATTGATCAGCGCCTTCGATCTATTAGAGGAGCTTTTAAGGATTATGAAGTGGGAGGTAGCGATCCCGCTGCCAAAGACAAGCTCATCCCTACCAGACTCCCTGAGAAATACCCTACTACATGGTGGCTGCACACCGTCTGGGCATCTCTCAGATCTATATAGCCTTATATAATAATATTTATCCCTGTTGAGGAAGACAACACTACTAATCGATCCCTCAAGGGTATCGATCAGCTCGCCACTCTCCACATCAATAACTCTTAGAACACCAACATCCCTACCTCCTATTGAGTATTGATAGGCGAGTAAATCCCCCTTATCAGTTATATAATAATTTGTTATGATTGCATCCCTATCTATTGAGCTGGATACAACTAGATCTCTCTCCTCACCATCTCTAAACATTATCTTAATCCTATAGTCTCTAGATCTAGCTATATAGAAATAGCCCTTCGAGGACACCTTGAATAAATAGTATATAGGCTCTTCATAGATCTTGAGAAACCTCTCATATAGCATCTCGCTATACTGTTTAACAAACTCTCTAGCAATTAGATCTTGGGCTTCTATCCATTTAAGCGTTTCAGGACTAGCAAGATCCTCGAGCCATAGATATGGATCATCCAACTAGGCAGCCCATAAAATATACTCCATAAAAGATTAATTATGGCTAAAAGCCTCAATCCTAGGGAAAGTTGGGTAAGAACATCTCAGAATCGAAACCGCTTTAGCTTAAAAGATAAGGCTGTTTCGGATTTAGCGATAAATTTAAATACTTATATTTCTAAGTATTTGGTATTTGATTGGAGAGGCAGTTAAAGATCCTTAGGAGAACTGTTGTTCTTGAGGCTTGGACAATAGGTTTGGTAGAGAAGCAATTAGAGAGATTGAGGATGCATCTAGAACAATGCTTCAAGAAATGCTTGACTATGCTTTAGAGCATAGTGCTTCATAAGAAACATTACATAAAATCTTCTACAATATATCTATCCCCAGATGGGAGGGGTATGGCGTTCCCCTCGACAGAGCCCCATGAGGTGTTGGTGAAGCTGGTGATCCCGCACTAAGGGCTAACCCAAATCGAAGAAATAAAAATATCTAGAAATAATTAAAAATACCGTGAGTGTGGAAACGCTAATGGTTGGTGGCTCTAAGGAGAGGTATGTGCTGATGTGGAGCTTACCCAGAGAATCTATAGAGGAGCTTGCAGAGAACATAGGGGTTGATAAAGGGCTGGCATGGAGACTCACAGGAGGCAATCCAAGAGCATTAATAGATCTCAAAACCCATGGGATCAACAGCTGGATCGAGGATAAGACATCCACGACCCTATATATGATTAAGCGGAACACCGGGGTAGAGAAGAATCCCCAGACAGCGTTGCCGGCAGTAGGGAGATGTTAGAGATATTAGTGAGAGAAAATATACTAATACTGCTACGCCCAAATATATAGAATCTTGGAGATACCTAGGGAGCCGTGGGTGGGGAGGCTCTATGTATATCAAATCCCAATATATCATTAATTATATATTTATATATTAAGAGCAACGGCGGGGAAGAGAAGCGTAGACATATCTTCAAAAGATATAAATAGAAGAGCTAGCCCTATCACCACCTAAAAGGGTGGAACTAGAATACAATCTAGAGATAAAGAGATGCTGATCATAGTTTCTAGGTCTCCCACTTAGCGGCGGAGTGTCGCTGGATAAAAAACATCTATATGAATTGAATAATAGCCAGCATTGAATAAAATGGCCGGCCTTTTTCCTCTGCCTTGTTGGTGTGTGGTTTTCGGTGAGGGATCTATAGGTTGATCCCGAGTTTAAGCTCTTTTGGGGGTCTGTAGAGGAGTCCTAGCTCTTTAAGTACCTCCCTTCCCATCAGAGATCTCTTAACCCCCAGTGTTGTATATACCGAGCACTTTATCTTGGCCTTGCCGAGCTTTATAACTACTTTTGATGTTCTAAGCTCTACCAAGCCTCCTATAGCTGTTTCGCCGGTGGCTTTCATCTCTTCGAAGAGATCTAGGTTGAGATCTAAATATGTCTTAAGAGGTATTAAAACCCCGCCTTGAAAACCCGTATCTATTACCATGTCTACCTCAACGCTCTTTTCCTCTAGAGGGTCACTTATCAAGGCCCTTATGATCGGAAGATAGTTTTTTGCACTATTTTCAAAATAGGTTTTCAATGAAGATCACCATGGTAGTCCGAGCTCGATTACTTTTCTACCTCTTATCGGGAGCTCGAGGATCAGTGCGCGTGTTTTGCATTCTCTTTTAATGGCTCTTGCTACTTCTTCATAGCTGTTGAAGATTCCGAGGAAACGGCCTTCACAGGCAGCTGCATAGCCTTCCCTATCCTCGTTAGCGGATATAGATTGCATAATGGTCTTCATGTTGCTCTTATAGGCCTCCTCGAGTTCAGCCCATATCCTGATTTCCTCGGGATCCCCTCTACTCTTGATCCACATCAGAATCGCTTCCTCAAATATAGAGGAAATTGTTCTACCCTCTAGAGAAGCGTATGCCTTAACAAGCCTATAAAGATCATCTCTAAAGTTTCTAATCCCGACGAATCTTGTTTTCTTTGACGTGTTAAACTTGTTCATCTAGTATACCCAGATAAACTATATTATAAAGCTATAAATAGTGTTAGCTAAAAGCCTCTTCAATAGGAAGGCGTTATAGCTGATATCCAAGAGCTAAAAGAAGAGGGCTATACTCGGGCCAGCCCTTCAATGTAGAGGGAAGATATATAGTGCCTGCAATGATACAGCTATACACGCGGAGATTAGGTGGAGAGGCTAAGCGATGTAGATACAATAGTTGTCTCACCCTGTTTCCACGATATACACTTCGTCGAGAGGGCTGCGCTGGTTAGAAGACCGCTAGGAATGATGTATCTTCAAGATACTATGCTACACATTAGAGGAATTCGATCAGCTACCCGGATCAAGCATGTTTATGAAAAGAAGCATCTAGATATTGGATAGAGCTGATTAAGTATAGCCTCTATAACATGTTTCGATGTAAATTTGGTAAAGCTCTAGTGATTATTATATTGATCAACTAATATTTTCCAGTAGTTAGACGCTCTAGACATTAGGCATTATAGATCTGACCTTCGATTTGAAGGGGGGACAAGGGTTTTAGCTGTAAATATTCTAGAATTATATGGATGATGAGCAATCCCGTCACCGAAGCTGGTTTTATGAGGGAGAGGACGCGGGCTGATCCAAGCTTAGATCTCTCTTAACCCCCATATCCAGATAAGATCCTTGGGGATGTTTTCTAGCTATGGTGTTGGGGGTAGGTGTGTGTTGAAGCTATCGATTTTAGGCTGATCCTCTTTGACTTCTTGGCTTTCTAGGTTTAGCCGGTTTTGTAACTACTACCGCGTATTCCTCAATGGGTTTTCCATCTATGTAGTTTGCTATACCTCTTACAATTGATTCTAGCATCTTCTTCTGTGTTGTTTTTACAAACGCTGCTATGTGGGGTGTGAGGATTGTGTTGCTGGTCTCGATCAGCGGGTGTGTCTTGGGTAGAGGCTCCTCCTCGAAGACGTCTAGGCCTGCATAGCTTATTATACCCTCTCTTAATGCCCATAGGAGGGCTTCTGTATCTATCACCTCGCCTCTAGCAGTGTTTATAAGGATTAATCCTCTCTTCGCTTTTGAAAGCACCTCCCTATTGATCATATATCTTGTCTCTTTCGTCAATGGGGTGTGGATTGTTACTATATCGCTTCTCAAGAAGATCTCCTCTAAGGTGTTGACAAGCTCAACACCTAACGCCCTAGCCCTCTCGGGATCTATATATGGGTCGTAGGCGATCACCTTAGATCCGAAGCCCCTGATAAGGATCTCGGCAACCCTAGATCCTATGTTCCCAAGCCCAATAATCCCGACAACCATATCGCTAAGATCCCTTGGAGCTGATAGCTCCTCAAAGAGCTCATATGAGTAGCGTATAACGCCATATCTACCCTCCCTCAAACCCCTATCAGCCCACGGCAGCTTCCTAAGCATCGCCAGCATAAGAGCTATGGTATGCTCAGCAACAGAGTTCCTCTCAACAACATTTGGAACCCTTATAACATAGACACCATGTTCAGAGGCAGCATCAACATCTATATTATCATATCCAATACCATGCCTAGCAATAACACATACATCCTGGTTATAGACAAAGAAATCCCTACCATAGTAAGGTCTGGTAGAGGTTATCACAAAATCATACCCCTCAAGAGCCTTAGCCAAGCTCCTCTGATCTATATCAGCTGGGAGATCCAGAAAATCTATCCCACAACCCCTATCACGGAGAACTCTAAATACTTCGTTGGCATCAGACCACCTCTCCATAAACCTATAACCAACTACAGCTAACCTATACTTTAAACCCATTATAGATCACCCCAGAGGAGGAAAATATATTAAAGAGAAAAATTTAATTCTCATATTCTCTTCCCACTCTCAACATCGTAGAAATACAGATCCTCGGGTTTAGCATTTATCCAGACCTCCTCATTTTCTGCAAACCCTTCATGCTCAGGTGTATGCATCGCTACTGTCCTGGCCTTTAACAAGGTTTCCCTACCAATCCTTATATTATATATAATGTCTCCTCCCAGTTTCTCTACTATATGGATGACCCCACGTCCTACTGATGTCTCTAACCTTGTTTTCGAGAGAAATATCTTTTCAGGTCTTATCCCTACTATAACTTTAGAATATTTCGTTAATGCGGGGTTTTTTATAAAGCTCTTCTCTAACTTTATAGTAATCCCTTCGCTATATAAAATTATACTGGATCCCAAAGCTTCTACCTTAGCTTCGAATAGATTCATTGGTGGGCTTCCTAGAAAGCCAGCTACAAATAGATCTTCGGGAGAGCTATAAACCTCATCGGGCGTTCCCACCTGGATTATTCTACCCGCGTTCATTACAGCTAATCTATCACCCATAGACATAGCTTCAGCCTGATCATGAGTTACATAGATAGTTGTTATACCCGTTTTTTTCTGTAACGCCCTCAGCTCAACTCTCATATAGAGCCTTAATTTAGCATCGAGATTCGATAGAGGCTCATCTAAAAGAAATACCCTGGGCTCTTTAACCAAAGCCCTCGCTAAAGCAACTCTCTGTTGTTGACCGCCTGATAGCTGTCTGGGATATCTATCCAAGAGATCCTCTATTTTGAGCATTTCAGCAATCATCTTAACCCTTTTCCTAATCTCTTCTTTGGGTAGCCTCTTCAGCTTGAGGGGGAAAGCTATATTATCAAATACCTTCATATGTGGGTATAATGCGTAGTTTTGGAAGACCATTGCTATATTCCTCTCCCTAGGCGGGAGATCTGTGACATCAACACCATCTATATAGACCCTACCACTATCCGGTTTCTCAAGACCCGCAATTATTCTTAAGGTTGTGGATTTACCACACCCAGAAGGACCTAGTAAAACCAAGAACTCGCCCTTCCTAACATCGAGGCTTATGTTATCAACGGCCACTACCTTTCCAAATCTTTTTGTTATACTAACCAGGCTAACCTCAGAAATGTTATATCCCCCTAGCTACCATATGTTTTTCTAACTTCCTCCCTAAATCTTGCTGCGTATTCATCTATCACCTTATCAGGATCCTCTTTTCTAATTACCACCTTCTGAATCATTTCATTCCATATGAAGCCCTCTCTAAACAGCTCCGAAGGAGTCGTTCTCTCTCCCAGTGGAAATGCTGCTGTCTCATGATACTTTATCTTTTCAACAGCTACCGCAGGATCTTCTCCTAGAGCAGGCCACTTACCCTGTTTCCAGGCATCGCTTATCTTTTTAACCTGTGACTTGAATATAGGCATTGAATATAGTGCTCCTGACTCACAGAATCCAACTCTATAGTCGTCTTTATCCTTGAATAGATAATATACAAGATCTTTGGCGAGCTCTGGATATTTAGTGGTTTTGAATATAAAGACACTCTCGTCTCCAAGATCGACACTCACTGGTGGGAGAAATAGCTTTGTTTTAGCCGCTAACTCGGGTTTCTCATTTAAAAGGGCATAATAAATGCTTAGAGGATTAAGGGTCATAGCTATCCTTCCCTGAATATATGCGAGGTTATTAGATACATCCACCCACTCAGTGCTATCTGGAGGTGTTAGCTTCTCATCCAGGAACTTTGCTACATATGCAAAGGCTTTCTTAAGACCTTCTCTATATGGAGGTTTATCCATCACAACACCTGCAGAAGATCTGTTTGTCAGCATACCGCCACCATAGTAGGCCCATAGATGTTCAAACATCCACCATGTATCATAGCCATTAAGGCCATAGCTCCACCCAATTCCATATACACCAGGTTCTGTGTTGTTTAATATTTTAGCTAGCGTATATAGATCTTCAAAGCTCTTAGGAGGCAGATATGCTGTTGCATTGGCCTTCTGCACTATATCCATCCTAACATGTAGCCATGTTATTTCGAAGTGCATGGGTATACAATATATTCTACCCATGAAGGTACATGTCTTAAGCTTAATCTCATATATGTCGTCTCTTCCAAGCTTATCAACAATATCATCAAGAGGTATTAACAGGCCTTTCTCGGCAAACACAGCAACGGGATGACCATTTATAACTACATCAGGAGGCGAACCAGCTTCTACAGCTGCTAGTAACTTCTTCCCTATTTCAGCGACAGGTAGCCATGTAATTTCTACATCAACTCCTTTTTCAGAGGCCCACTTTCTAACCTTCTGCTCCACCCAGTATAGCTGTGGAGGTACGAATGTGGCTCTACCCCATATTATTAGCTTGGGTTTGCCTGTAGGTTGTCCTATATTCGTGGAGGTTATAATCACATATGAGGCTACTCCTATTGCAACTATAGCTATTATAATGCCTACAAGTATAAGCCTTGAGATACCCCTAATACACATTCACCCATGTGATTTTTAACCAGCTCTTCCTTAATATATTTCAGATAGAACTTGTTAAATTATTTCTATTAATAAATTTAGAATTAATAATCTCATGGGAAATCGCTAGGATGCGCAGGATAAATGAAGGGTACTTTTACATATTACCTGCTCTACTTATTTTAATTTTTATAATAATTATTCCAACAATATACAATATCTGGCTGAGTTTTTATGAGAAAAGGGTTGGTGGAGAGCCGGTTTTCGCGTATTTCAGCAACTATATTAGGCTGTTAACCTCTCCTATAACGCTAACCTCTCTCATTAACACCTTTATATATGCATTCACATCTGTTACTCTAAAGCTATTAATAGGTTTAGGAGCAGCATTGCTTCTCAGCACAAGGTTTAGAGGAAGAGCTATTGTCAGAGCGCTCTCCATCTTCCCCTGGGCCGTGCCATCCTATGTAGCTGCTGTTATGTTTTGGTTTAACTTTGCGAGGGATGGGGCTTTTAACAAGATCTTGGTTCTAGGGGGTTTACCTCCTATCCATTGGCTTGGATATGATCATGCTATGCTATCTGTTATAATACTCAATGTGTGGCATGGATGGCCTTTCTTTATGATGGGGTTGCTAGCAGGTCTCCAGGCTATCCCCCAGGATCTTTATGAAGCCTCAGAGATCGATGGGGCTAGGGGATATCAGAAGTTCCTATATATAACCCTTCCCCTTCTCAAACCTGTTATACTCACAGTTGTTCTACTTAGCCTGATATGGACCATGGGCGAATTTGCACAGATATATCTAACAACTGCTGGGGGCCCGATAGATAGAACCTTAACGATTCCAGTAGCTGCATATAGGCTTGCTTTTATGGGCGAGGCAAATATCTCCTTAGCTGCAACCTATAGCGTGCTAGTCCTTCCTCTCTATCTAGCACTGATATTCGTTACATTGAGGTATATAAGGGTGTAGATGATGAGTAATATCATGCTAAGGGTTATAAGAGGCGTATTCATAGGAATAGCCCTAATACTTCTAGTTGCATGGATAGTTATACCAGCATATTGGCCTATAAAGACCGCTTTCTCTAGGCCAGAAGATGCGTGGAACTGGATCCCAGGCTCACTAACGCTACAGAACTTCATCTCCCTCGCTGCACCAACTGTCGAAGAATATTTTAAGGGTCATGGTATAAGAGCAGCGATACCTATACCAATATCCCTAGCTATTAGAAATAGCCTCATAGTTTCAATAACATCATCACTAATAAGCGTGGCCATAGGCTTCCTAGCAGGTTATGCCCTAGCTAGGTTCCATTATAGGTTTAAGAACCTGTTGGAGGGGCTCATAGTATTTTCATACACGTTTCCAGTATTCATAATAGTTATACCCCTCTTAATGATCTATAGAATCTTAGGTTTATATAACACATTAGTGGGGCTAATGATAGCACATCTAGCATATACAGTCCCCGTATCAACCCTCCTGATAAGAAGCTACCTACTCAATATACCGAGGGAGCTTGAAGACGCAGCATTAGTAGATGGAGCTACTAGGATACAGGCTTTACTAAGGGTAGTTCTTCCTGTATCTTTACCTGCGATAGCTACAGCATTTATATTCGCATTCACACTATCATGGGGAGATCTACTGTTCTCCATAACCCTTATATCAAGTCCTGACATATATACAGTTCCAATAGTGATCCAGTTCTTTTTATGGGGAGGCGAGATAGTGGATCCAGGTGGTTTAGCAGCACTAACACTATTCGTTGGTATAGTACCTGTAATTCTATATGGGTTCATGCAGAAATATATAATCCAAGGTTTATTGAGAGGCGCTCTCAAATATGGCTAGCATGAACACCGCTGTCTCCATATTATCCTCTTGACACTATCTTATATACTCTAACCTCTCTTTAAGATATTTAGACATGATCTCTAGTACTTCCCATGTGGGTTGTGCCTCTATATCTCCTCTTACAGTCACTACTAGAGCTCCTGCTATGTTTGCATATTTCAGGGCTTGGGAGGGTTCTAGGCCTCTGTATAGGCTTGCTAGGAGTGCTGCGTCGAAGGCATCTCCAGCGCCTATTACATCTTCTATGATTGGCACGTTGATTGCTTTTTCAATGGCTTCTCTCCCGTCTCTTGTGTATAGCTCGCTACCCTCCTCACCCTTTTTAACCACAACTATCTCTATGCCTTGGTCTAGGAGCTTTTTCACGGGCTCTCTAATATTGCTTGTCTCTGGGAATAGGATTGCTAGATCCTCTTTATTTGTGATCAGGATCTTTGCGTCTCTTATCATTGGTAGAAGGGCTTCCCTAGCCCTCTCAGGTGTTTTCCAGAGCTTTAATCTTATATTCGTATCTATTATTATATCAACACCGCTGGATCTAGCAACCTCCAGGGCTTTTCTAAATGCTCTATAGCAGCTCTCGCTAAGAGCCGGTGTAATCCCTGTGAGGAAGAGGGCTCTCGAGCTCCCTATATATTCCTCGCTCACATCACTCTCATCCATGTAGGATGCTGCGGATAAATGTCTATAGTAGAAGACAGTTGATTTACCCGGTATTGGATAATGCCTCTGAACGAAATAAATACCCGTTGGAGCATCCTTCATAACCCTAACATGGGTTATATCAACACCCTCGCCCCTTAAGGTTCTGAGTATCATCTCGCCAAACTCATCCCCACCCACCCTAGTTATAAACCCAGTTCTATATCCAAGCTTGCTCAAACCAATCATAACATTAGCCTCAGACCCTGCCACATGTACCTCAAAGTACCTAGCATATCTCAGAGGCCCCGGGGTTATGCTATTAAGCTGTATCATAACCTCCCCTATAGAGACGAAATCCAGCTTGGACATATTGGACATATGGATCTCCGTATAAATGTAGCATAAAACCATATTTGTTTATCAATGCCAAACTCAACTGATATTATAATCATCGAGAGAAACACCCAAGTCTCGCCACATTAATTCCGATATCTTTGGGGAAAGAAAATGTAGGGCAACTATTTTTAAATACCTCTAAACAGATCCATAGTAATATCCATTACCACTCCTACAAGATCTTCATGGTAATGGGTTAAGGACTTGACAATATAAGCTGAGAAAACAGGTTCTCCCACTCTAGAGGCCATGTTTTCAGCTATAAAGGATCTCTTCTTATGTTTAAACCTAAATCATAGGAAATTTCGAGGTGTAGGCTTTAATATAGCTCTAGCTTAATCCCAATATTATCTAGAACCGATTCTAAAGCTTTTTTCAGCATGGAAAGCTCTTTCTCGTTGAGAGCTCTGATAGGGGGTAGGGGTTCTCCTACATCGAGACCCCTTATCCTTAGCATGGCCTTGACTAATGAGAGACCCTCAACCTGTAGATCCCTTGCTATGCGTCTAAGCATCCATATAGCCCTCTTATATCTCATCGCCTCAGCAATGTCTCCCCTAACTATGCTTTTATATAGCAGGTTGCCCAGCTCGGGTACAGCGTTGCATATACCGCATATATGTGAGTCAGCGTTATATAGAAATGCCTCGAGGATCATAACATCGCTTGCAATTGCTACATAGTATTCCTCAGATAAATCGCTCGTAAGCTCTAACACCCTCTCTATAGAGGCAGTCGAGTCCTTGATCCCGACTAGATTGTTAGTTTCAGCAGATATTGCCTTAAAAATGGCGGGGGTTATATCAACCCCAGTTTTAGGCGGGTTATTGTAGATCAGCATATCTAGGCCTAGCCTATCAAACTCTTTATAGAATCTCAGTAGCTCAGACACCCCCACCTTGTAGTAGAGGGGTGGGAGGAGAGCGATATGCCTTATACCAATATCAGCAGAGTGTCTAGCAAGCTCCATACTAACATCTATACTGGTTGAAGATATGCAATTTATCACGGGAACCCTAGATCCCACATATTCAACAACCTCCTCGGCAAAAGCCTTTCTAATACTAGGATCTATGGAAAGCCCCTCACCATATGTCCCCAATATGAAGAAGCCCGAAACACCGTTTCTAACTTGGAAATCCACGAGCATTCTAAGAGCATCACTATTAACTTTTTTACCATCTATTAGAGGGGTTACAAGGGCAGTTATAATGCCCTTAGGAAGCCCCGCCTTTTTATTACCACTAGGGATTACTCATCACCAGAATAGCTAGAAACCAGGGATATTTATTTTATATATAAAACCCAGTATTATTAGATCATATGGATACTGTTTATGATCAATGCTAAAGCACGTGGCTCAGGACTCTGAGGTTTAGAACACTCTTACCAAGCTATATCAGATCTACTTTCCAATCCTAGTTCATATTATTAGATATACGTATTAGATCTGATAATATTTTTTTCAACGCCTTTCTCAAATGAATGCTTATAGTGACTTTAGAGATCTTCAGCTCCTCACCTATATCCGCCTGTCTCCTGACCTTTGGATAGTTGAAATACCCTCCATAATATGCAGCTCTGAGAACTTTGATCTCCTGATCTGTGAGTTTATCCATTAATATGCTGAGTACCGAGTTCTTCAACATATAGTTAGCTAGCTCAGATGCTTCAAGCCTCTCGCTCCAATTCCATTCCACAAGATCACCGCCATAGTATTTCTTAATAGCCTCTAGATATCTCTTGAGATGCTCATGATCGCCGATAACGCTATATTCCCTCACACCATTGTTAAATGTATAGGGTATAAGCAATGAGACTTTGTTGTCCTCCACTAGCTTGTGGAACTCGCATATAGATTTGAGCCCGTGGATGATCTGTGTATCGTCTATGGAGAGATGCTCGATCTTCACGATCTTGCTCCTCCTAAGAATATGATCCTGCCTGATAATACTATCTACATATTCACCGATCCTAGAATTTGAGGAAAGGGCTAGCACATAGTAATAGCCAGATCCTGTTAATTTATATGTGTATATCACAATTCTAGATTTGGAAAGCTCGCTCAGCTTCCCAAAAAAGCTGCTATATGAGCTTCTAACCCTAATACTAAGCATTGACAGCCCGTTATAGCTAATGCCACGGGCTATAGAGCACACCCATATAGAATTACCAAGCCAAAAATAATTAGGTTGTGATCAGATCCTCAGATAAAGAGATCATCATATATAATGCTGTTGCTTGATCTCAGAGGTTTGCAGCTGGAAGCCTCGCCCTTTAGGGCGGGGAGGAGGTCGGTGTGAATCAGCATCTAGAGCAGGCTCTAGATGTGTGTCGAAGTTAGGAGATTCGGCATCGATCATTATAAATCTATATGAAAACCAAGGGGGATAATGCTCTCATATGTTTTTAGGTAGTATTATGGTGGTTTCTGATTTTCTAAGGCCCTTTCTAATCATTTCATCGAGTTTCTCAACTAGTTTATCAAACTCGGGGGTTTTGTATAGGACTAGGCCCTCACTTAGGGAGTCAATGATTATTGGATTGCCTTTGTCCAACATGTTTAGTGCCTCTTCGAGTGTATAGAGGTGGGGTTCTATAGGTAGATCTATGTTTGATAATGCTTCGAAAATATCTCCTATTCTATCCAGAAATGATTTATCGAAGTCGGCGATTATCAATATGTCGTAGTCGCTCCATGGTTTATAATCTCCTCTAGCCCTCGAGCCAAATAATATTATGGCTATGGGTTTGAACATCTCCACCAGAATCTCGACAGCTCTAGCTAGTTCCGCGGGTAATTGTCTTCCTCGCATACTCAACAACCTTCCTAGCACATTCAATGGCCCTTCGCGAAGACTCTTCATCATATGCCTCGTGCGGTGTCCCAGCTGGATGCGCATTTGGGTATCTCGATGGCATATAATACCTATCGAGCCCTCTTGCACATATAAGAAGCTTCTCCACGGGAGTTAAACCTGGTGAGTTGAAGAATCGCTGAAGCAGAACCCTAACGCTATGGCCCCATGGAGCCTCATTAACATAGTATAGAAGCGCTTTGGAAGCTTTTTCAGATGCTTGATGAGAGTAGAAAGCAGCCGCGTTATACCTCTTCTCTCTATGAAGTATCTCCGCGATCTCCAAATCCCAAACAGCTTCTTCAAGCCATCTTATAGCCTCATCCATCCAACCCACCCCAGCGATTCTTTATCTTACTCCGTAGACAGAGCATCTAAACCCCCATTAAATCCATAAGGGATATCTCATCGAACATCATAAAGTAAACTGCTTCAAATCCTATAAACGTTTATTCCTGCTACAAATAGCGATATCATTAGTTGCAAAATATATGCTCTTAAGTCGTGTAGCTACCTAGCTTCAGGCTAGCTTATCGCCTATAACTTTATCAGCTTTATCCCTTACAATAATGCTAGCTTTGAAGTTTCCAACCACTCTATCCCTCTCTACAGCATTCACAATCAAAGATCTCTGCGAAGGGGGTTGATATGTGGTTAAGCTTCTAGCGAAATCTATGGCGTATGGTGAGATCCTTGATCGACTTTAACAACTGTGTAGCCTTAGCTTAAATATAGGATTGGATATGCTATAAAGGTTGTTGAGGTTATTGCTAGGAGGGTGGGTAAGGGTGTTAACTAGTTATTTTGACCTCGTGGTTAGAGACCTTGATCTCGGTGAGAGGGTACTGTCTATGGGGATAGAGCTTTGAGATCCAGATGGCTCTGGTAAGACTAAAAATGCTATGTCACAATATCTAAATCCTCGGCTCAGAATATACCTTGGGTGATGAAGAAGCTAGTGACTGATCTGTGGTGGTATGATTGCCTATGTCCATGAGCATGGGCTTTTCCTTCATCTCTTCTTGGTTCTGCATCTAGTTGGAGTTTGGGGGCTGTCATGGAGCCATGATCTCCGCGGAAGATCTAACGGCTATAGTATTTAAAAGCATATTCTGAGTATCTATACTAGCTGGAAGCTGGAGAAACCATGGTCGAGCTAATGGTCTATAAGAATTATTACTCTAATATGATTAACATTAGCAACGATGAATCTATATGAAACTCAAACAGCTTTTTGAGCAATTCTTTTGGGTGCCAGGTTTATGGATTCTTCGATCTCTTCTTTGGTTGGTTCGCTCTTCTCTATTGGATTATATCTATGCTCTATTTCGCTGATCAGCGCCTCTAATGCTTCTCTAAGGTTTATACCTGCTATGTCTCTGAGGTTATTTGGGTTATATTTAGCTGGGGTAACCTCTCCCCTGGCTACTCTGTCTAGCCTTGGTTTTATGAGTCTTTTTAGGATCTCCATGTTTGAGGATACTAGAAGTGTTGAGTGTACTAGATAGGCCCTATCTTTGATTGCCGCGGCTGTCCCCGAGACTTTATAGCCCTTCACAACCACATCACTATGATTCTCCACCCAGGCTTTGATCCCTAGTCTCTCTAGTGCTGCTATTATGAATCCAGTTGCCTCTCTATATACCTCGTCCACAGGTTTTAACCCTTTTGAAGGGGATATTATAGATATATTTATATTCCCTAGATCGTGATATACCGCTCCCCCACCACTGATCCTTCTGATAATGGGGATCCCAAGTCTCTCGGCCTCCTCGCAGTTGGCTTCATCACATGGCCCCTGGGTATAGCCTATTACTATCGATGGATAGTTGATCCATATCCTTATAATGCCTCCCCTAGACCCCCTTCTAACAGATGATAGAAGAACCTCGTCTAGAGCTACATTCACAGCTGGGTCGTGGGCGGAATATGTTATGAGATCCACATTTACCTCCTCTCAGGATCTATGCCATAGATGTTCCACTCATCCCTAGAATATTTCTCCCTATATAGGGTGAGGGCTAGAGAGATCTCTTCTGGCTCGAGGGGTCTGAAGATGAGGTCTCTATAGCCGAGGGCCTCTGCAAATCCCTCTGCAAGCGCTCTATAGATCTCCCCTATCTCGATCTTCCCAAGGATATCCCATAGCCCCGCCACCTTATCCCTAGCCGCTAGATCCTCCGCCTCCCCCACCCTTATAACCCTTGTGAATAGCTCGTGGCTATAGGTTAGAAGCAGGGTTCCGTGTTGGAGGAGGGCTCCCCAATCCCTTCTCTGGGCACTCCCAGAGATCTTCCTCCCCCCAACCAATACATCGCTAGACCCTGGGTTTACATAGCAATACATGCTCGAGCCAGGCTCGCCCAAGCCTCTGACCCCTGCATCAGCCCCAAGTCTTCTAACGGCTAGGGCTATGCCTTCAGCTATCTTAGCAGCTGATCTAGCTACGTCTAGCTTGTAGAGCTCATGGCTATTGCTTAGAACAATGCTATAGGTTATCTCATGATCCTGTGGGTGTAGAAGCGCAGCACCCCCAGTTGGTCTTCTAACAAGCTTGTATCCGAGCCTCTTGATCTCATCTATATTGACAACCCTCAGGGCGTCCTGCCTCCTACCAATGCTAACCCCGCTTGGAAGCCACATATATAGCCTGAGGGTATCATAGTCAACCCTATTTCTAAGCCTAGCTATAGCCTCATCTATGGCCATGTTTAGCTGCGGATCCCTTGGACCGTCAAAAACCACTCTGAGAAGAGGCATGACCAGCTATCCTCTTAACAGCCTCTAGATAAGCCTCTCTAGCCTTGTACGAGGTTCTCGCAAGTGGATGGGCTACCACATATGAGAAGCCCATCTTATATCCAATCTCCTCTAGCTCCTTAAACTCCTCGATTCTATAGACCTTAGCTACTGGTAGCTGCTTAGGGCTTGGCCTCATATACTGGGATAGCACCAGGATATCAACCCCGGCCTCCCTCAGATCCCTCATAGCCTCTATAACCTCCTCCCAAGTCTCTCCAAGGCCTAGCAATATGGAGGATTTTGTGATAAGCCTCGGATTATAGATCTTAGCCTGTTTAAGAATCTTTAGGCTCTGGTCATAGCCAGCCCTCCAATCCCTGACAAGGGGTGTTAGCCTCCTAACAGTCTCTATGTTATGGGCAAGCACATCGGGGGCGGCATCAACAACCCTTTTAAGGGCATCTAGATCTCCTCTGAAATCTGGTATAAGCACCTCGACCCTCACACCGGGATTCAGATCTTTAACAGCCCTTATAGTCCTTGCAAAGTGCTCTGCACCCCCGTCTGGGAGGTCATCCCTATCTACAGATGTTATCGTTACATAGTCCAGGCCGAGCTTCTTAACAGCCTCGGCCACCTTATACGGCTCCAAAGGATCTATTGGCTGGGGTATACCCTTCTTAACATAGCAGAATCTACAGCCCCTGGTACATGTGTCACCCATAATCATAAAGGTAGCCACGCCGCTGCCCCAGCACTCAAATATATTGGGGCATAGAGCGCTCTCACACACAGTAGCTATCCCAAGGCTCGAAACAAGCTTCGAAAGCTCTAAATATCTCTGGTTAATAGAGACCCTCAGCCTAACCTTCTCCAAAGACCTCCACCTTCACAACACCGCTTCCAGGGGATACAGAGCTCCCTGGGGATACTAGGATCTCCTTGACAACCCCGTCATAGGGAGACTCTATAACAAGCACGGCCTTCTCAATCTCAACCTCAACGAGAGGATCTCCCTTAGAAACCCTATCACCAGGCCTTTTAAGTATATTTATAACCTTACCGCTCCACCCACCCCTCCTCGGCCAGAGCTCCTCAGGGATCCTAACAATCTTCTCCAGAACCAACACCGCCATATATAATGAAGTAGAGGCTAAAAACCATATTATAATTATACATATAGAGACACAGGCGAGCCGAAATACCCTATAATATTATAGCCTTCTCCTAAGCCTCGGGTTGAAGTATTCCTCCAAACCGGTGCCCAGAAGTATGACTGCTAACACGGCTAGACTGATCATTATCCCTGGTGGGAGGAACCACCACCACATTCCAAGATATATCGCGTTTCTCAGCAATGCGTAGTGGAGCATCATACCCCAGCTAATAGCCCTCGGATCTCCTAGGCCTAGAAAGCTTAGAGAGGCCTCGGTGAGCATCGCGTTCCCCATAAGCGTTATCACCTCGACGATTATTAGTGAGGATGTGTTCGGCAGAATATGTTTAAATATGATCCTTGAGTTGCTCGCCCCCAGAGCCCTTGCACTCTCTATATATTGGCTCTGCTTAATAGAGATCACAGCAGATCTTATCAACCTTGCAGCAGTCGGCCACGAGCCTATAGCTATAGCGATTATTATGGGGATAAGCCTATTCCCAGCCAGCGGGGCGAAGAGCACAACGAGTAGTATTGTGAATAGCAGATTTGGAAAGGCCAGCCAGAGATCTGTGAACCTCATCACAAGCTCATCAACCCTTCCACCGTAGTAGCCTGCTATGAGTCCCAGGAGGGTTCCTATCATGGTTGCTACTACAGCGGATATGAATCCTATTAATAGTGAGAGCCTTGCTGAGTGGATGAGCTGTGAGAATATATCTCTCCCGAGATCGTCTGTGCCTAGCCAGTGCCTCTCGCTAGGGGGTTGGAAGGGTTGGGAGATTCTTTCATAGGGGTTGTAGGGGGCTATGAGATCTGCCAAAGCCGCGATCAATATGAAAGCGACCATGATTATAAACCCTGCTTTCGAAGCATCATTGGACATGAGTATGCTTAGAGATTCCCTGAGTATATTATATATCCTCATCTATCTTCACCTCGAACTCCTAACCCTCGGATCTAGAAGGGCGTAGAGAAGATCCACTACTAGGTTTGCTACTACAACGCTTATAGAGAGTATGAGGACAACACCTTGGAGGAGCCAGAAGTCCCTGTTAACAATTGCCTCAAAGACAAGCCTCCCAGTCCCTGGGTAGGAGAATACAGTCTCGGTTAATATGGCGCCATCTATTATGAAGGCATATCTTAGACCCATAACCGTTATCATTGGAAGCATGGCGTTTCTAGCAACATAGGCGCTCTTAACAGCCTTCTCAGGGAGTCCTTTGGCTCTAGCTACAGAGACGAAGTCCTCGCCTAAGATATCTATCACGGAATTTCTAACATATAGCATGAATGTGAAGACCCCCCTTACAACGAGTACTAGAAATGGAACTGTATAGTGCCATAGGTAATCTATAAACCATTCTAGTGAGGGAAACTCCTTACCAGGGCTTATAGCGCCGTAGAGGGGGAATACCCCTAGCTGGACAGAGAATATATATAGGAAGACAAGCGCTAGCCAGAAATAGGGTGTTGCCCTCATGAAGTTCGAGATTGCTAGCATAGCTATATCAGATCTAGACCCTCTTCTATATCCTATCTCAACTCCTAGTTTATATGCTATATAGTTGGAAAGGGTTATCGATGGTATGAGAAGGGCCAATGTATATGGTAGCCTCTCCATGATTACATCGAAGACAGGTCTAGAAAACTTAACGGAATACCCCATCTCCCCTCTAAACATATTATATATATAGTATATATACTGCTCAGCCCAAGATCTATCCATTCCATAGAGATGTCTGAGGGTTGCGAGGGTCTCGGGGGATATCCTTGGGTCGTTCTCAAGCTCTGCAAAAGGATCTCCAGTGAGTCTTACGAGAAAAAACACGGTGGTGACTATAGCAAAGATTGTTATCAAAGCTGATATGGATTTCCTAGCTAAAAAAGATATTGTTGACAACTAGCCCTGCCTCCTCCTAGTGAGGAGGACTGTTATAACTGCAGCAGCGATTACCACTATAGCTGCTATCACGCCTATCAAGAAAGTGTTTAACCCACCTGCCTGTGCTGGCCCAGCTGGGGGAGCTATAGTTTGTGTTGGTGTTGAAGGTGGCTGAGTGGGGGTTACAGTCTTGATCACCTCTGTTACGGCAGTAGCTGTAACAGTCACCACCGGGGTCTGCGCAGGTCTACCTGTCTTTGGATATATGAATCTGAGGTTCCACCAGTTGGCGAAATCGTCATCGATAAGTCTCACCCATCCATCGAAGGTATCCACTCTATATGGGACTATGAACTTTCTATAGTAGAGGTTAACCGCTGGAACCTCCTCAGCCAGGATCTCCTGGATCTTCCATGCTATCTCTCTCCTCTTATTAGGATCTAGCTCTCTAACCAGCTGATCTATTAGTTTGTCGACCTCAGGATTTGAATATCTATTCCAGTTGGCAGATCCATTTGAGTGGAATCTAGTCTGGAGCCACGATATATCTACCCCTGGGCCGCTGCCTAAGAGCCATGTATCCACCTGCCCACCCCTTATTAGTGACCAGGCTGTTGCCCACTCAACAACCCTCACCTCGGCCTTGATACCTCCGCCAGGTATTTTTGCAAGGCTATCTGCTATGATCTCAGCGGCTCTCACCCTTATAATATCATAGTTAGGCGGGTAGATCTCTATCTTAAACTTAGATCCATCTGGTGCCTCTCTCCAGCCATCCTTATCAACATCTTTAAAGCCCAGCTGATCTAGGATCTCAGCTGTTTTAGATAAATTATATGTATAGTACTTAAGGTTCGGGTTATACCACTTCGCGTGAACACCGAAGGGCGGTACAAAGCCTGGGCTCCCCTGAATCCCGTAGCCCATTAGGAGGGTGTTTATAATTGCGTTATAATCCACAGCATATGCTAGGGCTTTTCTGAAAAGCGTTATGTTGAAGGGCCATTTCTTGTTATTCAAGCCCCAGTGGTAGTAGAAGTCGCTTTGATATACATGTATAGCTAGGTTTGGATTACTTAGTATTCTAGGAGCTGTTTCAGGTCCTATAAAGCCTGAATACGTCTGTATATCTCCCTTTTCGAGGGATAATAGGGCTACGCTTGCATCCCCTATTATGGTCATTACAAGCTGATCTATGCATGGCCTCCCCTGCCAATAGTTATCGTTGGCCTTATACACTATATACTGATCTGGCTGGTAGTCGACTACTATAAATGGCCCGCTTCCAACGAGCTCCTTAATGCTCGGGTTATATTTTGCAACACCATCGCCAAGCTCTCTGAACTTGGGTTCCCATATATGTTTAGGCATTATATTCATAACGCTTAGAGCGTTCTCCACAAACCCTACATCTATGTTCTTCATATAGACCTTAACGGTTGTCCTATCAACAGCCTCTGCTCTATCAACGTTTCTGAAGACACCATAGTAATATGCCCACGAATAGTTCTTAAGAATGTTTATGGTGAAGGCCACATCCTCAGCTGTTAGCGGGGTTCCATCGTGGAATTTAATCCCATCAACGATCTTTATAGTATATACCCTGCCATCAGGGCTCATCTCAATGCTAGTCGCAACCTCTTTAACCAATGTGCCGTTGTAGAACCTCACAAGCCTATTGTATATAGGCATGAGAACTAGGATCTCCCAGCTAGAGCCTGCTACAAACCAGTTCAGAGTATTCGGCTTACCCCCAATACCTATCTTCAGCGTCCCACCCATATATGGGCACTGAGACCTAGGAGCCTCTTGGATCGAGAGGACTATAGATTGCTGGGCATTTGCTATAGAGATAAAGCTATAGATAGTAGATATAGCTATTAGGATGATAAATGCAGACACCATAGCTAGCCTCCAACCCACCATAGAGACCCCTAAATTATTTCAGAATTAACCTATATATGATTAATTGTTAGTCAAAATAGTTAGTAAAATTAGTGCCTCAGATATTATAATTTCAACCCAGAGCCTCTGAAAAGATCTTCTCGAGATCTTTTTTCCCTATATTCTTAGGTGCTACCGAGAGAAGCCTCTGCTGCTTCAAAGTACCCTCAACCAGGGCCTCTAGATCTTCTCTGCCGAATCCCAGCTCCCTCAGGTTTGTGGGAACCCCTAGATCCTCCAGAAGCTCTATATAGCCCTCGAATATAGCCTCTCCTATAGCCTTTGGATCTCTCCCTACATATTCTCCCGTGAGGATCTCGGCCACTCTTGCGAATTTCTCGTGGTTATATGGTGATAGGTGTTTGAATGCATATGCAGCCGGGATCGCTGTTGCTATCCCGTGGGGTGCTATCGGGTATCCGAAGTCATAGTCCTCTGGATAGTAGTTCCTAACCATCCCAGCTATTGGGTATGCCATTGCGTGGGGGACGTGTACACCCACATGGCCAAAACCTATCCCTGCTATGCTTGCTGCAAGCATCATATAGTATCTAGCCTCTATATCAAGGGGATCTGCATATGCTCTTCTAAGGTACTTCACAACCCATTCTATAGCCTTCTCACCAAATAGATCCCCCACAGGTGTTGCACCTGAGTATACAGGTCTCTCGCCTGGGGATTTCAGAGCCTGCTTAGCCGTGTAGGGTCTAGCTGTATATGATTCTATGGCGTGGTTAAGCACATCAAGTCCCGAGGATGCTGTAACCATAGGGGGTAGGGTGAGGGTTGTCAGAGGATCTATGAGCGCTACAGAGGGCCTTATCATAGGGTTGCTAATCCCGGTTTTAACCCTGAGCCTCTTAACATCTAGAACAGCTACAGATGTGCTCTCACTCCCAGTACCAGCTGTGGTTGGGATCGCTATCAGGGGTTTCAGAGGCCCTGGCGGTGCT
>JAWAXC010000025.1 GCA_038897115.1 Sulfolobales archaeon
GAAAGCTACTAGCCATGCCTATAACCCCTCCAGGTTTTTATATTTCCTCTCAATATATCTCCACATATCTCTCTCGCCATCCCCACAGGATCTCTCCTAAAGATCTTAATAATCGCGAGCCTCCTATAATCGGCATATGGCGTAAATACCTCAACCCTATCGCTGTCGAGGCCATAGCCTAGCAATACGTATGATGGTATGGAGTTTGCATATGCCATGAAGATCTCTACTATGGTGCCCACACCACCTCCCAGCGATGCCAATAGATCTCCGGACATCACAAGGGTCTCGGATCTCTGCCTCATAGAAAGCCCTGTATATACTGGGTAGAAACAGCTCCTCCTAGGAGGATTCTCACGAGGGTTCTCAGGCAGGATAAATACACATGGTATTCCAATGCTACAGGCATATTCAGCTATATATTTCATCAAACCCCAGTACCCCCCTAAATATAATATGAAGCTTCCTAAGCAGTCCTTCAGAGTTTTAACAAAGATCCTAGAGGCTTCTAGAAGATCTTCCCCAGGCTCGTCACTACTAGCGGCTATCGAGATCCTCGGTATATCCAAACCAGCTCCCCTACCCTAAAGAGTTAGAACCCAAAAATCCTTATCAATGCTAGTTATGATCTATATGGATAGCTTCTATTAACCGGTCATGAGCAATAGAGGCTTTTCGAAAGCTACGTGTGAAGGTTACTGGTTTAAACATAGGGGCTCTATATCGCTGTTAATCCACCTAATATATTATTTTCAACCTATCAAAATATATCGAGGGGCTTTGGAGGAAACAGGTATATGGTTAAGGGCTCTTATAGCAGGTGTGATCTCCATGGTAGTTGGCCTCGTCATCTCCATAGTGGTGATGATCTATGGGTTGAGAGGGTTTCTCGGAGCTATTCTATCAATAGTTGGCCTTGGAATAGCTATAGCGGGGCTTTACTTAGCTGTTAAAGCCTTCTCTGGCTATATGATTGCTAAGATCTCTAGGTCTAGAGGTAGAGGTTGAGTAGGAGCATCTACAATCCATATCACTAGCGATATACAAATAATGTGAAGGCTCTACATGTATAATAGATCTGTTCCGGGGGTTTTCAAGAAATGGGGAGCTATCTCTCCTATCTCTTCTCCCAGACCTCGATATCCCCTGGGATGATATAGAATAGTGGATGAGGCTCTGGCTTTCTCCTAATCACCTCGTAATATTTATCCAAATCTCTTACTCTCAGCTTATTCAAGAGGTGATTATATTCATAGTTGAGCTGCCCAGATGTCACAGGGATCTTCCTAATATTAAGGCTATATCTTAATATCTTCTTCATATCAAATTTATACCCTCTGATCTTCCCTTCTAAGTAGATATAATACAGGTATGTCCCGATATATAGCACGGGATCCTCTGTCTGTTTAAACCTAGTTAGCTGCGGATGATTCCTATACCCAATTGTTCCACCTAGCAGAACCTTCTGTGCTAACAAACCCTCTCTCCATACTGCGAGTAATCCTAATCTATCTAAGAATGAGGGGTGTAAGGACCAGAGCCTCATAGTGAGTCCTCTAATTAGTATCTATTAATAAGACAATAAAGCAGGTATTATGATCGGTAAATGGAAAACCGCTATTGAAAATTGGTGGGAAACTAGCTAGGGCATGGGACATAGAATACGACAGTAGCTATATTTGATGCAACGCCGAGGGCTGCTAGGTCTCTCTCATCTATAACCCCATCGCCATTAACATCCGGCACAGTATCTGGCGCATCGTCTAGCAAGCCATTACCGTCTCTATCGCTTATAACCGCTGCTATAGCTTTTGTCCACCCACACCATGCCGGTGCTCCAACGATCCATATGGTTTGTATGAATCTATACACAGTCCTCCCACCAAGATCGAGCTTATCCTGGAATCCTGTGAATTGGAAGAGGTTAGCCAGATTCCTCCCAGGACCTCCCATGGCTGTGGGGGTGTTATTAAATATAACAACAAGCCCTGGGAGAGCCTCGTTCTTCCCCAGCCCAAATACTGGTGAGCCAGCACCTATAGATACCCCGTCAACAGGCCCCCTAGCTGTGTAGTTAGCTGTAAATGCTACAGCCAGTGTAGCGTTAATCCTCACAGTGGGGTTGATAGATACTTCGGGGTAGGCTACAAGCCTAGGATCTGTTGTGATTATGTTTATAGCCACTATATAGAACCTACCACCAACACCAACAACAGATCTTGGGAGGGGCGAGTAGAACTGAACCACTGTAGAGGTTTCAGGACTTTGGGCAGCTAATGTGCTTACTAGAGCAAATGTCGCTATTGAGAGTAGAACCGCTGCTGAAATAGCCAATGCTATAGCTGTATTCCTTTTCAATTTACATACCTCTCCAAATAATATCATCCGGGGATATAAATACTTTGTGGCGCTCTTATCAAATTTACGGGCTCTTTCAGAATCCATTTAACTATGATAAGAATTATCAAAAGCATTTATAATATGTGGATGCCGGGGGCGACCCGTCCCACATTCATCCTAGCCCCGGGGACACGGGGATGTTATGTGGGCCCGGGGTCCCAATATAGTTATGGTCTAAGGGATATATATTTAAGCATTTCCCCTTTCATGGTACTTTTAATTATTTTCCAATATTTTTAGTTCTGCGATTGGAGTTAGCCCTTGGCGTGGGATCACCGGCTTCACCAACACCTCATGAAGCCCTGTCGAGCCCAACGCCATAGGAATTCGCGGTTAAGCTTCTTTTAAGAGCTTTTTTCTAGATCATCTCCTGGGGATATTATAGCCTCTGAGGAGAGAAGCTCTTCGTCGTGGATAAGGATAACCTAGAATCTCTCTATAGGTCTATCCAGGTTTAACCACTCTATATAGTATATCCCATATTCCTCTAGATAGAGCCTCTAGGTTTTTCCACCCCTCATTAGTTGGCTGTATAATATATTTGAGCTTCCCTTCTCTATCGAATATATAGAATCCAGTTGAATGTGATATAAGCCCTGTATTTGGATCCCTGAAAACTAATATTCTAAAGTTCCTCCATACTTCATCCATTTTATCAACATCATCTAGAACCCAGATCCATGTGATATTATTCAGAAGCTTTCCCGCCCTGTTGCTTTGATAGCTTGTCACATCTTGATATGTGCTTCTCCAGGGATCTACATCTATTGTGATGAAGACAACATCTCTTGCTAAGCCTGTTGAGAGGGTTTTGTTCATGAGATATACCAGCACATAGGTCTCCCAATGGCATATATCTGGGCATCTCACATATTGGAATGTCATCACGCTAACTTTACCAGTTATTGGGAGTGTTATATTGCCTGCAGTAGATCTGGCCTCTACTGTTGATATAGAGTAGTTGGGGTTTCTAATCACATAGGCAAGCACTGTGGAACCGTTTTTAATCTCGAATACACCTCCCTCCCCAGCTATGCTTTGCCCCTGCTGCCCTGGGGTAAAAGCTTGTTGGAGAAAGCCTGATATTGCTAGGGTTGCGATCGCCGCTATAGCTATGAATGCGATTCCTACATATATATAGAGGTTTTTCAACCCCTACACCAAGCTACCTCTGATTAGGCCACCTATAAATGCATATATTAGCATATATACAGTTTTATTCAAAATAATATAAGGGCTTATATCCTCTTCGGTGTCTATATATCAGAGGGCCCCCTAATGAGGATATACCATATGAAGAAGAAGGCCCGCTATAGTGTGGGAAGGGTCTTGCTGTTATCCACCACCATATGGATCCTTGTCATAGCATTATACCCCCTGGTTAGCCAGGCTTTTATACAGCCCCATAGTGTTACCAGCATCTATGGAGGTGCTGAGGGTTCAAATAGTGATAGGGGTGTCTCGAGTTCTAGTAACTCTAGTGTTATAGATATATATGATGCCTCTAAACTTGATCTATTGAGTGATTTGAGAGGCTACAACCTTCTCTACTTCGAGCAGAGGGACTGCCCTGGGTGTAAGGAGCTATCCCCAGCTATAGATAGGTATTTCTCTTCTAACAGCAGTATGGGGATACGCCTCATAAGGATACATATAGATGAGATATTCAATGAGAACCAGGATGCCGCTCTGAAGCTTATATCCAGCTACGGAGTTCCCGGAACACCAACGTTGATCCTGGTTAGAGATGGTGTTGAGATAGCAAGGCATATAGGTGTCTTCAGAGGAGATCAGTATGAGGGTTTAAAGAGCTTCATAGAGTCCGCAATAACCGGAAGATCCGGTGCTAGTGGTGATACCGTGATAAGGCCTCTAAGCTCTCTAGGTCTCGGTCTCCTCGCAGCATTATCCCCATGCTCCTTACCAATGATAGCTATGTTTGCATCGGCCAGGCTGGGCGGGGGTTTTTCAAGAGCTATAAAGGTGTTTGCATCCCTCATAGCGATCCTAGTACCAGCATCGCTAGGGATTAGCATTGCTTCAAACGCTGGAAGGATACTAGGTGTTAGCATCTACTACGCCTTAATAACATATGTAGCTACTATCTCGCTAACATGGGGGCTCCTAACGTTTTTCAACAGAGAGCCCCTCCTATCTGTCGGTGGAAGATCAGCCATAATCCTCCCAATACTTGGAATGCAATGCTCATTCCCCTTCCTACTAGCGGTAATATCGACACTACCTAGAGAACCATTGGCAGCTCTAACAAGCTCTCTAGCATTCTCAATAGGATATATAGCACCATATATAGGCTCAAACATATTTCTAAACACCCTGGGGAGTATTGCACAAGGTGGAAGATGGGAACGCCTAACCAGGTATCTACAAGGGGTTATTCTAACATCAGCAGGCATCTATGTGCTAGCAACAGCAATACCATATGCCATTGGATGAAGATCACAGCTCACAGCATCACACAGATATTCCTATAAGAGGAGCTCCCACATTCTTAGAACCGATAAGCATTTAGAGGCAAGGCAGTTTAACAGAAAGCTATCTAGTCTTAGGGAGGCCTCTTGGCTTTTATGATGCTCCTCCTCCCAACCTTATAGATCTCTATGTAGCCGAGTCTCTCAAGCTTTCTCAGCCTCCTCCACAGAGTCGTCTTCGGCAACCCCGTCAATTCCTGGATCCTTGATGCTGATGCTTCTTCTTCTATCTCCCTCAACACCTTTAATATCTCTCTATCTACAGCATCTATCCTATCTTTTGCGGGGAGTCTGCGCCTCTGAGTTAGTATAGCATAGTATGTTGCAGCCACACCTATTGTCGATATGCTAGCTAACAGGCCTATTAGTTCAAAGCCCATATTATTCCTCGGCAAAGATATCTGTATGGAAATAACGCCTTCCAAGCTATATATTCTATACCTTATATAACCTCCCTCCCCGGTCTCTAGAGCGTTGGGTGGAAGCCCCATTATCTTCATCCTATGATCTACTACTAGATCTATATATGAGGCCCAAGATACGTTTCTGATCTCAATATTCCTCAGTCCCTCTGAATCGGTTGTGTATATCCCATTATATTTAAGTACGATGTATCCTTTTGAGGAGTTGGTGAGTATTAATGCATATAGATAGCCCATATATATGGCTGATGTAGCATTACCATAGATGATCTCCATGCTATCCCCCATAGGCTCTATCGGAAGATCTATTAGGAGGGATCCTGGCCCTGATGAGTAGTTCAAATACATATAGATAGTTGGCCCGCCATCCTCTAAATATATGGTTATGGTTCCATATACATTATATATAGCCTCATCCCCTATCTCACCCAGGCTATGGATAGGGAGGGCTATAATCATAATTATCGCTAGTGGGATTATAGCTATCGAGCCTCTGGTTTTTACCAAGGCTATCTATCTCTTATATTAGTATTTAGGAGATTAAACTTTGATTAAAAGGTGCTCACAGCTTTAAGAGGGAGGAGTATCATCTATTCTAGCTATTTCCTCGAGAAGATCGCTGTTGATCATGAAGCCCTCGGCGTTCCTCGCTATATTCCTTAGTATGCTGGCATCTATTTGGTGTGTGAATATATACTCTCTATATCCCTTCTTTATAATTGTGTGTGGGATTCCTATTATTTCCGAGAAGCTATAGATGAGGGAATCTATATGGTGTGGAAGCTTCTCTATAGATGATATATGTGCCCTCCTAATCCTAGACATGATCTCTTGGGATATATTGTCTCTAGCTATGAGGACGCAGCAGTGGTATTCACCTAGAATATCTGAGGCGGGGATCTTCTTCAACCCCCTGATCTCGGCTATCGATGAATACGGCTCCCAGGTCATAGCTATGCTATCACCACCCTTAGCTAGGCTCTCGATAACGCTATCAGGGTCTCTATAATATCTGATCCTGTGCTCGCTATGAGGGGCGATGGATCTTGCCGTGCGTATATATGCTATTGAGAGGATCTCCATTGTGGATAGCATGCTGGAGAATATAGATCTCACATCTGTGAAAACCCTCCCAACTATGGAGGCACCGCCAAGGGCTACAGATCCTATCAACTTGAAGCCTATACCTAGGGCTTTTAACAGGGGCAACATATAGATGGGGAGATAGGCGAGGTGATACTCACCCCTGATAAAGCTCACAGCAACCTCAAGCACGCTCCTCTTTATAGATGGTTCTACGAGATATCCCCACTCGCGGGACTTCTTGATGAAAAGGGGTAGTGGGAGATATTCTACCGAGGGTACTAAGCCTATGGTGAGTGTCTTGCTTATAGATGGATCCCCGTATCTCGAGAGCCTCACTATAAGGGTTTTCCCCGGACCCCTACTCCTGATGATAACCCCCCTCCTCTCCAGTGAGGATAGGAGCTCAGATACCCAGCTCTTAGAGAGACCCAAGATCTTATAGATCTCGCTCTGAGCAATCCCCCGAGGCCCCGCCTTCTCAAGGATTTCAATGATTTTCCTCTCGCTCACACCCACCAGATCTCCTTATGTTCCTAGGATAGAGGACTAATATAAATTGATAAGTAACATACATCCCTATTATGAGAGCATCTCCTCTATTTCATCACAATTTAGAACCAGCCCCTCGGAACCGGCCTTGTAACCTTGTGATAGCCTAGTACATGGTGGCTCTAGAGCTATGGGATAGAGGTTTGCGAAGACAATCTCTATATCGGTATCTCTTTTCTAGAACGTTCCTCTGATGGTGTTTCCGAGAGTATCTTCTCCATTATTTCTTCGGGATCCTCTACATCGACGCCTGCTTTTGCGAAGAACCTAGTTATGTTCCTTATATCTTGCTCTAGGAAGCTATGTGCGTTTGGGTGGTTGATCGAGACGGCTTGGGAGACATCTATGATCACTGGTTTCTCCTCGAATATCATTATGTTATACTCACTTAGATCTCCGTGGACTAGTCGGGCTTTTCTATATATCTGCTCGATCATATCTATAACCTCTCTATATATTCTAGCGAGGTCTTCGAGGGATAGCTCCCCAGATTCATATGCCTCCTTGAGAAGGGGTGCCCTCTTACCATCAAACCCTATGAACTCCATAACAAGCACGTTCTTCTCAAGACACTTCGGCTCTGGAACCCTTATGCCTGCCTCATACATTCTCTTTAGGTTTGAGAACTCCTTCCTAGCCCATAGATATATGAGCTTCTTCGGGGAGAGCCCTCTATACTCCTCAAACCTAGGATCTCCTGCTAGATACTTTATCATGGATCTTCTGAACTCCGAGGTTAGGGTTAGATAGATCTTTACAGCAAGATCTCTACCCCCAGGATCCTTCGCCCAGTATACCCTAGCCTCTTTACCAGCAGAGACAACCCCTTTAAGCGATTTAAGACACCCCCTAGATTTCAGCTCTAACACACTCATTACCGTGGATGCATCGAATACCTCCTCAACAATTTCGAAGAGATCGCTATCCTTTATCCTCTTCTCACTCTCCCTCCTCGAGAGTCTATCTACAAGCTCCTCATAATCACGCTTTATTAGACTACCACCAAAATATATATCAATTAGAAGTATATAACAGATTTTATATAGCGATCATCAAAGATCCCTGAGAACTATATATTCGAATCAAACGCTCTCAAAACTAGAAAAACAATCTATCTATAATAAAAATAATATATCTAAATTTACAGCTGAAAACCTCGCCCTTCAGGGCAGGGGAAGGTCATATAGATCGGCATAGCCATATATTTAAGGAGAACAGCATATAGCATCTTAGGACAAACACATAATGAATGAGCTGGTCAGGTGCAGAGAGATCCTAATTAGCGAAGGGGCCTCTAGGGTGGCTATGTCTAGAGGTGATGAATGTATAGCGGGATATATAGAGTATATGGGGGATATCATGGCCATAGCCATATATGAGTTCAAAGATATAGGAGTACTAGCTGGGAAGATATCGCCAGCAATCTCATCAGATACAGCAGACATATGTATTGAAATACTCTATTCCCCACACGGCTACATAGCATATGCATCATCATATGAGGAACTATGTAAGAGCATTGCATCAAAGATGAAGAAGCTGATAAAACTAAAGATACAAGAATAACTACCCATCCAAGCCGTGTAGTCATACATCAATCCTACATAGTCGGATTTATCGCCTTGACACCCCCAGCCCCTTACCATAGCCCTCTTATAATGCGGATCTCGAGAACCAGAGCCTATGATCGATTTATCAATGTTAAGAACAAGCTCTAATAGTCTCATGTCACGTAAAGAATATGTCTTGACAAAAGTAGTGTTTTCAATCATGGGTTTCCTACCCTTTTTAGGTGAACATCGTTTCCCTATCTATCCGCTTTTATGCCAATTTGTTCAAGATGCTGACCTCCTCCCCGCCTTAGGAAGGCGGGGCTTCCAGTTGTAATATAAGGTTCGTGTCTCTCTATCTTCGAATATAGCCTTTGGATCTTTAGTATATATCTTGCTAGATATAGATGTAATTAGTGGGTTAGTAAATATGCTAGAGATTAGAGTGGAGGATCCCAGTGTTATGTCCATGATCAAGGGTCTTAAAAGCCCTACCCTATTCTATGATAACTATTGCAGGCTATGCTATCGATTCGCTAAGATTATATGGAGGCTTAGCAGGGGCAGGATAGCTGTTGTTGGTATGTACTCTAAGCAAGCAGCATGGCTTAGATCTCTTATAGACCCCAAGATCTATTCATCGGTATCATGGTTCATGATACCTGGGAGAGATGTTATATATGGCGGTAGATCCTCAATAATACCGATATTAAAGGAGATATTCAAGGGGCTTGTAAAGGGAGGCGACAATGACTTCAAAGACACCGCTCCTACCACATGCTCTGAAATCCTGCCTTGCAGCGGTATAAAGGGATTTATATATAGAACCCTACATATAGTGATAAAATCCCAGAAAATCAGGATCATAACCAGCACCTCCCCCACCTAGAGCAAGAGATCCTAGTTCTATGCTAGCTCTATCACTATTTTCCCTCTCCCAACAACCCCCCAGCTCTTAAGAGACTTACAACTGAAAGTCTCGCCCTTTAGGGCGGGGAGGAGGTCAGCTCAGAGAGAATAAGAGGCCTTCTAGGAGCCTCTCTTCTCCCTTCTCTCCTGCTCTAGAGGGTGGGGCTTTCAGCTGTGAAGAGTGTTTCAGCTTATTGTTATCGATATATCTAGTCTTGGGATGTTATCGGTGCCGGTATAGTTTATGAAGATCCATGAGATAGCCTTGTAGCTAGGCTCGAGATATATAGATGAAACGCTTTTCTCCCCTGGGAATGGGTTTCCCACGCTTCTGAGGTTATCTGTCATGCTACATATATCAACAGAGCTCCATATAGGGGTTTTGCCTGGGGATCTGTAGGGGCCGTATAGGAAGGTATATGATGTAAAGTTTATGGGAACACTAATAGAGGGTTTTGAAACTGCTCTGGGGAAGCTGCCATCGTTAGAGATTACAAGTCCTACCCAGCCATACCATCCAGGGGTTATGTTGGTGAAGATGGCGATAGCGTTTCTCCCACTCCCCCCGATCTCTATATAGCCCTCGATAGCTAGGCACTTGCCATCTCTTTGCTGCCCGAGGCCCAGGATCTTATAGCTTGTTATATGCACATTTGACTTGGCGGTCTTGATCCTGGCGGATATTTCGAGCCTATCGCTCCACATGCTAGCGGCAGCAGGGATCATAGACACCACTATTACCAATAAGACGAGCCTATATAGCCAGGAACCCCTCAACCCAGAATTCCACATGGGTTAATCAGGTGGAGAATATATAGGTGTTCAAGCAGGTGCTACAAATGTTTATAAACAAGTGTGGCGTATGGTTGTAAAGAGCTATCTACAATATAACCTAAAACCCTATCGGTGAAAGGTGAGAGATATGAGCTGGGTAAGAGGAAAAGGAGCGCTTCAGATAGGTGCAGTGTTACTAATGCTAGCGGTGATAGGATCTGCTATAGCCATGTGGAGCGACTCGCTAAAAGTAGCTGTAACAGTGAAAACAGGAGATGTAGATGTTCAATTCGGATCAGTTTCTACTAATGATCCTCCAGGCACGATAGATCCCACACATGATAAGGATGTAGGCACATGCTACGCCAGCCTAGTAGAGATTGAGAACGAGGATCAAGGGAATCCCAGTGGTAACAACGATCTAGATCTAAATATAACAATTGTGAATGCATATCCAAGCTATAACTGCACAGTGACCTTTGAGGTGAGAAATACGGGCACAATACCAGTTAAAGGACCACATATAACAGTGGTGAGCGGTAACTTCAGCAGTGATGTGACATATGCTCATAACATGACAGAGGTTCAGATAGATCCAGGTCAGAGTGTGTGGTTCAAAATAAGCTTCCACGTAGAGCAGTCGGCATCGGAGAGCTCAACATACACCCTACAGCTAAAGCTGATGTTCCACCAGTGGAACGAGGAACCCCCTAGCTAGCTAGTGAAGTTAATGCTAAGCTAAACGGTGTTAGCATGGCTAGAATGGTTATAAGGGGTATCGCGGGCATAGCGTCACTAGCGATCTTCATAAGCGTATTGGGGCTAGCGGTGGCTATGTGGAGCGATAGCCTCAAAATAGCTTCCACGATAAAGACAGGTGATGTGGATATAAGCTTTGGAGGCTCTCCAGTAACTGCTGATAACGAGCCCTTCCTACCAGAGCCCAAGGATGTGGGTAAATGCCTAGCATCTTTCCAGCAGATCCAGGATGAGGAGCATGTTGTGAGAGATAGCTTCCCACAGTTCGGCAGCAATGCTGGGAATAACGATCTAGAAATCAATATAACGCTGGTAAATGTATATCCAAGCTACATGTGCAAAGTAAATAATGTATCTGTGGTCAACACAGGCTCTGTACCAGTAAAGATCCTTGCGAAGCTTCTACTGCCACCCAGTGCTATCTGCACACAGCGCTTGGATCAGATCTTCGGCCCTGTGTGGGATTGTGACATGGATGGGGACGGAGATCTCGATCTAAATATATGGGGTAGCTTCCTAACAACCAATGGGACACAGCTAGAGCCAGGAGGCTCCAAGACATTCACTGTAGAGATGCATGTTAAGCAGGGCGCACCTGAGAACTCTACATTCAGCTTCGAGATCCTGTTCATCGGGATACAGTGGAACGAGTTCCCATAATAGGGATCAGGTTTGGGTTGGTATAAAGATAAAATCTTTTTTATAAAAAATATTGGTTCTCGTGATGCTAAGCTCTATCTCCTTATATTCACAATTCTCTTCCTATCCCCTAACCTAGCATTTATATTCCCAGGGCTCTATGGGACATATATTGCCTATCTAGCTCTAGCTCTTGTCTCGATAGCATCTATCCCCCTACTCAGTCATAGAGGGGAGGGTCTACTCGATATAAGGGGATCTCTATTCATATCCCTTGTAATGGCTATAGCATTTACCTCTACAGGGTTTATCCTTGGATTTCTCTCTAGGAGAACCTCTATCTACACCCTTCCCCTCGACGCATTAATCCTAGCCGTTGGTTTAGCCGCTGCCGAGGTTGCCAGGGCATCTCTGATGGCGCTTGTAAAGGGTAGGATTTTGAAGCTTCTAATAGGAACTATTGCGGGGCTTGTTTTCGGTATAACGATTCTATCCTTCAGCTATAGGCTTGCCTACTCAGCTCCTCAGGCCGAGGGAGTTCTAAGGAATCTATCTTACTATATGCCCCAGATTATCTATAGCGCCCTAGTCTCAGAGATCCATATTCTTGGAGGCCTTTTCCCCGCAATCGTGTTTAGACTAGTCGTGGATGGGTATTGGAGGCTCTCACCATATATACCCAACATGCCTTCCACAGGGGTCCTCGCCCCTATAATTCTATCATCAGCCTATCTACTTACAATGGCTCTTCTGCCGAGCTATGAGAAGCTTAGAGGATACTCTTCGATGTTCTTCAGAAAGGGATCTATGAGGCGTTTGGCATCATCACTACTAGATATATCCATGATCCTCATAGCTCTGCTTCTCCTCTACTCAATATATACAAACACAGTACCTCTAGTGGTTATAAGTGGGAGCATGGAGCCGACCTTCAGTGTTGGGGATGTTGTATTAGTAACTAGATCTAGAGGTTCTCTCGAAGTAGGTGTTGGCGATGTGATTGCCTTTTGGAGTGAGGGGCAGGTGGTGGTTCATAGGGTAGTTAGCATAGCTGGGGATGGATTCATAACTAAGGGGGATGCCATGGCATCGCCGGATCCATTTATAGTTAAGAGGGATCTTGTGATCGGAAAGGTTGTAGGATCTATACCAAAGATAGGGTGGGTTACCATTATAATGAGATCTACTCCTGAGGGTCTGAGGAACATCTTCCTCCAGGGAGTTTCGAGCTATTTATGGATCCCTATGGTGTCTATACCTATTTTAATTATAACTATTATATATAAGTATCTTAAGAGAAGAATTTAGGAGATCGGAGTGGCATGGCTGGCCTAAACAGGATAGGAGTCTACATGTTAATAGCATCAATAACGATGCTATCCGTTGGTGTATTCATAGCTGCGGGGGCATTTACGAGGGATCCCTATGTTGTGAGTGAGAGAACCATATATAGGGTTGAGAGGATATCAACATTCAACCTAACATTCTATCTACTGCCGAACGAGATATATGAGGAGGAGATCCTTAGCCCCATACCCAACTCAACACCTATATATCTATCGCTTGTTAGGGAGCTCCTGATCAACTATACATATGTCATAAGCCAGGGGAGTGCTAGAGGTGTGATAAGGATCTCAGTGCTGCTGATACATCCAGATGGCTGGTCTAAGAGATATCTCGAAATACCTATAGATGTTTCTTCGAACAGGGCCTCGGAATCTTTCTCTATTAATCTCACAGGCGCCTCAGAGCTTATGACAAGGCTCTCCAAGCAGGTTATGGCGAGATCTGATTCATATGTGATAAGGATATCAGCCAATATAGATACTACTCTATCTATACAGCAGTATAGCAGAAGGGATCTCGAGGTCCACTCAATAGAGCTCCCAGTATATATTGGCTATAACAAGGTGGATATCTCGGGCAACCTAACATCTGGAAGAACGTTCGAGGATAGGGAGAGGAATATTATAACAGCTATGGTGATGGGCATGCCTGTTGGGGTTGCTAGAAATATCTCGCTAGGACTAACCATAGCTGGGGTCTCGCTACTAGCTATCTCAATAGCATTTAGAAGCCTTGCAACAAGGGCTAGAAAGCCTGAGGAGATCCTGGAGAGGAGATTTAGCCAGCTAATAGTAGAGGTGGGGAACTCCAGATTACCATTGAAAGGGGGTAAAAACATTGTGTATATAGAGAAGCCCGAGGAGCTTGTAAAGCTCTCGAGAATGCTGGAAAAACCAATACTGAGGGAATGCCTATCGAGGGAAAAGTGCGAATACTATATAGTTGATCAAGATGTCACCTATATGCTTAGAGCCAGTGAAGAGGGGAGTAGTGCCAAGACATAGGATCGAACATCTCTTATAAAGCCCCGAGGTTTTAATACTAATCTTATTAGGTGCCGCCGCGGGGATTTGAACCCCGGACCTACCGGTGTCTGCCGAGGATCTCTTCAGCCGGTCGCTCTCCCAGCTGAGCTACGGCGGCACTCCCATCTAGAATCCCAAATCTTGGAATATAAATCTTCCAGCACTAGTTGATCTCCACCCCCCATCCTAAAGGGTGAGAATTTCGGTCGTAACGTATTCACATAGCTCTTAGTTGTTCTTTTACTTCTAAATAATAACCTATTGATTATAGATTTTGTAGCTAGTTAGTTGACTAGAGGGTGCTGCTATGAGCTTGATGAGCAGTTGTGAGAGGAGGGGGCACTCGATGAAGCTCCATGCCCTTGAAGGGAGTTAGCCCTATAGATGGTGCAGGAAGGGAGAAGGGGTGATGAAGCAAAGTATCCAGCAGTGATTAGAAACACTACTAGTTGCGGTGAAAATATAACTCTATCTAGTTAAAACTGAAAGCCGTTTCTCCCTAGGTGTTCATCCCAATCATTTTATATGGGTTCATGTTCTCACCTAGGGGTTCTACCTTGCCCAGAGGGCTCTCCTAGCTCATCCCATGGGTTCATGGGTGGCTGTGGAGCCCAACAGCACAGGACTCCCATAGGATAAGCCCGCCTAGGCTTGGAGCAGCGCTCCCATCACCCAGGCGGATCACTAATTAATTTATGATCTTCGGAGCTTATAAAGCTTTAGTGGCATCAACCCACATCATAGCTCCGGGGAGCTTGAATCGCTATGATGGTTATCAACCTATATAAACCTCTCCTTTAAACATCAAGATATTTTCAGTTCACTCTTTTAAGGCGAAGATGAGGTCAGCTGGTTAAATATTAGCAATGATATTAGAAATTTATTGATGAGGAGATGTAAAGCCTTATGGGCAATAGAGGGGAGATGCTGGATATGCTTTTAAATATAATAGGGAATTCCTATTCGCCATATTCGAGGTTTAGGGTTGCCTCTGCGGTTATATGTAGCGATGGGAGGATCTTTACAGGGGTCAATGTTGAGAACTCCTCATATGGGCTCTCCATGTGTGCAGAGAGGGTAGCTATATTCAAAGCTGTTTCGGAAGGCTGTAGAGAGATTACCAGGGTATATGTTGTATCAGACCACAGCGAGCCAATACCGCCATGTGGTGCATGTCTTCAGGTAATCTCGGAGTTCTCCAGATCAGGTGATGTAGAGATCATAATGTACTCGCCGAGGGGAAGCAGTGTTAAAAGGAAGTTATCAGAGCTATTGCCGATGAGATTCAGTAAAGAAATACTAGAATATAAAGTATAGCGGTGAGTCAATAGGATAGATGAGGCCTTGGTAAATCGGCCTAGGTATTTCTATAGGTTTTAGGTTAATACTTTTATTTAACCGCTTATCATGGAGATCTAGAGATAGCTTATTTAGCCTTATATCTAACTAAACCTGGGTATCTATGATGGTTGGAAGAGGATGGATTCCCTCAACATTGATCCTCATACTTATATGCATCGGGGTTCTAAGCCCCGCATCTGCAGGCTTGATAATGCTTGCCGAAGCCCAGGCAAGACCTAGGCTGAGCTTTGAAATGCTTTCACTATCATGGTTCTCACTATCTGATAAGGCAGCAGAGGTGGTTGCAGAGCAGCTTAGAAAGGTGGGTATAGAGATCAGGCTTGTCAAGCTCGAATCTTCCGTGATGTATCCAAGGATTATGAATACATTTGACTATGATGCTTTTGCACTAGCAGTTAGCCAGAGCCCAGATCCTACTGGGATGCTTAACTCGATGCATAGTAGAAATGCGATTCCAGGGGGTTCTAACTATTGGGGGTATAATAATTCTGAGGTTGACAGGCTCATCGATGCCGTGATAACCGCTAAGAGCGAGGATGAAGCTAAGAGGCTTGCGTGGCAGATCCAGGCTATAGTTTCTAATGGATCATTTATACCCCTCTATCTAAGTATAAATACACAGGTTATAAGGGCTGAGTGGAAGAACTACACATTAATGCCAGGTGGTATAGTAGAGGCTTATAATAGGTGGAGCATGCTCTACATGTATAAATCAGATAATCCGGATGAAAATATATTTAGGATAGCTTTTCCTTCAGACATACTCACTCTTAACCCATTCATGGCAACAGATCTAAGATCTATATGGGTTCTAGCACAGATATACGATCCCCTAGTTGCCCTATCCCCAGATCTAAAGGTGGTTCCCTGGCTGGCTGAGAGATGGGATGTCTCTCCCGATGGTCTCAACTACACCTTCTACCTTAGAAAAGGGGTTAAGTTCCACGATGGATCAGAATTAACCGCTGATGATGTTGTCTTCACATATAAATTCGGTATCAGCAATAAGGCGCCTAGATACCTGGGAACCATCTCGACTCTTATAAAGGATATAGAGAAGATCGATAATTATACGGTGAGGTTCATACTGAAACAGCCCTCAGCCTTCTTCCTCCTAAATCTAGCCACTAGCTTTCAATTCATAGTTCCGAAGAAAATATGGGAGGGTCAAAAGATAGACTGGGCAAATAGCAATCCAGTGGGGAGCGGCCCGTTTAAGTTTGTCAGTAGAACGCCTGGAGAGAGTATAGTGCTTGAGAGAAACCCCAGCTATTTCATGGGCGCACCGAAGATCTCGAAGATAATTGTAAGGGTCATACCGGAGGCTGAGACTAGGTATTACGCTATAAAGAGAGGGGAGGTTGATACAGAGAGATATGCAACGAGCTATAACCTGATCCCAGATGCTGAGAAGGATCCGAATCTAAGGGTTGTAAAGACACCTGACATATGGCTTGTCTATATAGCATTCAACTATAGAAGATTCAACGATACAAGGGTTTTCGAGGCTATAAACTACGCCATTGATAGGGATGAGATAATAAGGAGAGCTGCAGGTGGCTATGGAATACCTGTATATACGATACTTAATAAGGAGTGGCATGATGGATATGCAAATACTAACATAACATTTAAATACGATCCTGAGAAGGCAGCAAAGATCCTTGAAGAGGCTGGCTGGCTTCCAGGGCCAGACGGTATAAGGATCTATGTGGGTCCCCAGCAGAGAACCTATACCCAGACCCCCAGCTATACCACAAATACAGCAACACCCACGCCCACAAGAGCTGAGGTTGTAATAACACAGACCACCCAGCCCCAGATCACAACTCCTCTACAGCAACCTGGATGGCTTGGCTGGCAGGGAGCAGCTGTGCTTATCGCTATCGCTATAGTGGTTGTCGCTGTAGCCTTGGTATTGATCATGAGAAGGAGGTCTTAATGGGCTTCGGATCATATATATTGAAGAAGGTATCCCAGCTCATAGTGGTTCTCTTTATAGGGATAATAATATCTTTTCTCATATTCCGCTTATTACCAGGAGATCCTACAGCTTCTCTCCTAGATCCAAGGCTTGATCCAGAGGCCAGGGCAGAGATTATAAGGAGATTCGGCCTAGATAAACCCCTTTATGAGCAGCTCTTAGCCTATATGGCAAACCTCTTAAGAGGAGATCTAGGGGTTTCTTTCAGCTTTACGGGGATGGGTGTTGTGGAGGTCATAGCAGGGCCTAGACTGATCAACACATTGATCCTTATGTCAAGTGGTCTAGCAATATCTGCTCTTCTAGGAACCTTGCTCGGGATCCTAGCTGGGTGGAGATCTGGCGGTTTGTTGGATAGAGCCGTGACAGGGCTTCTCTATATGGCGTTCTCAGCCCCGGTCTTCTGGGTAGCCCTTCTAATACAGTTCTACCTAGGCTATACATGGAATATTATACCTATAAGCGGAACCTCATCTTATATAGGTATTGAGACGAGCTTCGTAACATATGCCCTTGACTATCTATGGCATATGATCGGTCCTCTGATCACCCTAGCTGTTTTCTTCATACCGAGCTACTATATCTATGTGAGGAACGTAGTTGCCAGTATTAAAAGAGAGGATTTCGTGGTAACTTTAAAGGCGATCGGGCTCAGAGAAAGGGCTATCTTGGTTAAACATATTATGAGACATGTAGCAATACATACAACAACTATAACCTCTAACCAATCACCACTCCTAGTAACAGGGGCTGTTTTCACAGAAACCGTTTTTGGGTGGAACGGCATTGGCAGGCTTCTATATGACTCAATATTAAGGGCTGACTATCCAGTGCTACAGGGGATATTTCTACTGACTATTCTAGTTGTTGTCATTGCGAACCTCGTAGCAGATATAGCCTATTACTTCATAGATCCACGGATTAAAAGGGGTTGGGAGGGTGGCTAAAAACATTCTCATATCGATGAGAAGCATAGACATATCTGCAAAGATAGGTATATACATAGTTATATCTCTAATAATATTCTCTCTAGCGGGGATAGCCCTAACACCAAGTGATCCCAACTCTATAAGAGGAAACCCGCTGGAACCACCCTCTATCAATCACCCTCTCGGCACCGATGATATAGGAAGAGATGTTATTGCTATGCTATATAGAGGGATAATTACATCGCTCTTCATAGGTGTTAGTGCCGCAGCAATAATAACAATGCTCGGCCTAGTCATCGGTATCGCTGCTGCCCTCTTCAGAGGCGCTGTAGATGCGATCACAATGAGGATAGTCGATTTTCTCCTAGCAATGCCATCCCTAGTTCTAGCACTAGTACTCATAGCATTCCTAAAACCAAGCATATATAACGTGATCCTTGTCCTCTCGATAACCGGATGGCCCGGGATTGCTAGGATAGTGAGAGCCCACTCACTCCAGATCCTTTCGACAGGGTATATAGAGGCTGCGAGAGCCCTTGGAGCTAGCCTGAGACATATAGCTTTGAAGCACTTACTACCCGCATCTATACCAGTAGCCTTAGCATCGATCGTGACGAGTACCAGAGCAGCTATCCTTCTAGAAGCCGGCCTCGGTTTCCTTGGTCTCGGCGATCCCAGAGCTATTAGTCTGGGAACCATATTATTTTATGCAAGAAGATCAGCTGCACTGGCCTCAGGCGCGTGGTGGATGATAGTCCCAGCAGGAATCATGATAACGCTGATCATTTTTGCCTTAACAATGATCTCCATAGGACTCGAGAGAAAAGAAAATAGATAGTATAAATAGTGATAGGAGAATCTTATCCCAATGAGCGTTTATATCATATAATAAGAAAAAGCCCCTGAGATCATTTAAAGGTGCTATAGAAACTAATGATCTAGACTACCGAGGCGGCCTTAGTTAAAGCTTAAATATTCTACAGGGCATTGATAACATATAGGTGGGCTTATGTATGGTGTGAGGAAGATAGGTGAGCTTATAAAAAGGGCTCCCGTCACTGTTTCCCCTACCACGAGTATTAGAAATGCTGTTCAAATAATGAATAGGGAGAATATAGGGAGCGTTATAGTTACAGATCCTGAGGGGAGGGTTTTAGGAATATTCACAGAGAGAGATCTTGTGAGGGTTATAGCAGAAGGCGTGGATCTCGATAGTAATATTGCTAGTGTTATGACGAGAAACCCAGTAGTTATATATGAGGATGAACCGATATCAAGAGCAGTGATCTTAATGGCTGAGAAGAGGATAAGGCATCTACCGGTTATAAATAGGAAAGGGCTGGTAGTTGGAATGGTAACAGCAAGAGATATTACAGAAACATTTAGAAGGTATTTAGAAGAGTTAGGAGATATAGGCGAATAATATCTCCCCATTAGCCCCGCATTTTAGGGCGAGGAGGAGATCGGTTAAGTCTTTAGGGATTTACGCTTTTAGCTGCTGTTTTGGATTTCATATTATGTTTATAGTTGTTCATCGAGGCGTTTCTCTCGAGAGAGCTCATAAGATGTGGGTGAAGCTGGTGATCCCACACTAAGGGTTAACCCTTCTCAAAGAAGCAAAAGTGGGGAAACAGTTAGAAATACCAGAGGGGGAAACGCGACATAGGTTTTGGCTTAGAATAAGGGTGTGTCAAAGCTACTTCTTACCCTTTTTATTATTGATCGCTTCCTCGATTTCCCTAGCTATTCTCATTATCTCTTTAGATGCTGGCGAGTCTGGATATTGATCTAGTATTGAGATGCCTTTATCGTTGCTCTCAGCTATTCTGGGGTCTAGAGGTATTTTTCCTAGGAGCCTTGTGCCTAGGGCTTTGCTGAGCTTCTCACCACCCCCCTTTCCGAATATATAGTATTCTTTCCCATGCTCGCATATGAAGTAGCTCATATTCTCTATAACACCTATGATTGGTATCTCCTTACCCAGGCTTGCCCTGACCATCTCAACGAATCTTATGGATTTTGCCACCACGTGAGAGCTTACCTCAGATGGTAGGGTTACGAATATGAGGCCCTCGATCCTAGGTACTGTCTGTACTAGGTTTAAAGCATCATCACCAGTGCCTGGTGGCATGTCTATCAATAAATAATCCAGATCCCCCCACTCAACGTCTTCTAATAGCTGTTGGAGAACCCTCACCTTAATAGCCCCCCTCCAAACCACAGGGGTTGTTTTATCGCTTAGCATGAGATCTATAGATACGACCTTCACACCACCATATCCCTCAGCAGGCTGTATCCTAGGCACCCCAGGGGTTTTCTCAACAACCTCTAGGAGATCCTGCTTAACACCCAGCATTATCGGCATCGAGGGTCCGTGGAAATCCATATCAAGCACCCCAACCCTTCTACCAATCCTGCTGAGAGCCATGGCAAGAGAGGCTGTGACAAAGGACTTCCCAACACCCCCCTTCCCACTTAGAACAGCTATTATGCTACCCACACCCCTGAGGTTTTCAAAAGCCTTTACACTTGGCTGTGGAGGAGGTGCTATAGGACCACCACCCTGCTGGATCCTCACACCCCCTCTACTGCCCACACCTCCCATCCTATATGGGTTTGACAAAATAGCTACCAATTCATAATTCCGCTGGGAGGCATATATAGCGGCAACCTCATCTTTAAGGCTGTTTCCAATTTAGCGATACATCTAAATATGCCTAACTACTTCTAGCTATTGAAAGCGTTGGATAGGGAGCTGAAGACTCTGAGGAGAACAATTGCTCTAGAGGGCTGGGTTAATAGGTTTGATAGACAGGCGTTTAGAGAGATTGAAGATGCATATAGGGAGATGCCAAGCTATACTCTAAAACACAGTGCTTCTCAGAGAAGCTTCATAGTATCTTCTATAATTGATTTAGAGAGATATCCATGGCTATCTACGAGGATTATCAAGGGGCAGAAACATTGAAATTATGGCTCTAGGGAATTCCCAATCTCAGAAATAAAACTAAGGATATGTGAGGGGAAATACTATACTGGTCTTGGGCGTCATCTCTGTTTCCCTCTCTAGGGGATGATTCCCTTTAGATGGTTCATAGGTTATTATATTCTTTTATGAAGATATATGCTTATATACCCCCCATGGTGGATATAGCTGGGCTGGAAGCTCTGAAGAGAATATTTGAAAAAATGGTTCCAAAGACGCCTGAGATAGAGATTATGGAGAATCTGAGGAAACACCTAGATCTATCCCTCAAGGCTATAGATATAGTATATAATCTGATCACAAACTGCAGGGATTATGGAGAGGCTGCGTTAAAAGCTAATGAGGTTCTCCTAATGGAGAGGGAGGCTGATAACCTTACCGAAGAAACATTTACAAAGATCCTCAAGGGATCTGTCCCCCCGGCCCTCGTATCAGAGCTCCAATATCTAGTGGATAAGACAGATGATATAATGGATAGAATATATTTCATAGGGATGGAGCTTGCCAGAGCCTATAAAAACAGGCTTGTATCTAATGAAGAGCTGAAAAGCATATACACTGATATAGGGTTAATGATAAGCCTCGCCAAATCAGGTGTTCAGAAGCTCCAGGAGCTATATATAACTGCTTTTAGGAATAAAGAGAATACAATGAGGCTCAGGGCTGAGATAGATGTGATCGAGGATAGAATAGATGAGGTTAAGAACCAGGCGCTCGATAAAATCTATGAGAGCAAGAGCCTAGGGCCTATAGAGATCTTCCATGCGATAGAGCTGATCAGAGTTGTAGACGATATAGCAGATGCTACAGAAGATGCTGCCCACGCGGTTGTCAGGCTAGAGAGCTCCCTTATCTCATAAAGTCTCATAAAGATATATACAAAGGCATGGAAGGTATAAACAATATATTCTATACATTGAGACGTTTATATATAAGGCCTACTCTATTTTCTTCAATAGGTGGGTATAATTCTGGATATAGCCTCGATCCCTGTTAGGAGGCCTTATCTAATAATAGCGATATGGGTTATCGCCCTGGCATCCCTCTACCCATTTTTCGCATCCCTCGAATCCCTTACCTCAGCAGCTGAGGAGAGCCTACTTCCAAGGGATTCAGAGAGCTCTAGAGCTAGCTCCCTGCTATCTATGATCTCAGGTGGTGGCGGGTCTGACATAATATATGTGTCAAATATAGATATAAGTGATCCAAATACGGCACTAAAGATCTCTAGATTAATCTATAGCGTGAATGCTTCACAGAATATCAGAAGCGTTGGCGGATACCCACAGGCAGTTATAGAGCTCTATAGAAACGTGGAAAATATATCTAATATCTCCATTAGAGCCGCATCCACAGGAGCTAGAGATCTCCTAGAGCTCACCAACAATCTGGAGGAGAACCTATCAACAACTATTAGCGGGTTTAAAAACATCTCACAGGCCCTTCTATATATAAGGGAGGCGCTTACAGCGATAGATGCTAACTTCACATACGCCGTAGATCTCGCATATAATCTCTCGAGGAACATTTCGAATTACGAGAATGGATTGAGGGCTCTTGATAAAATGTACTCAGAGATCTATTGGCAGGCGAATAACTATTCAAAGAAGATCTCGATTCTAAAGGAGGATCTAATAAATAACGATGCAAATAGAAACAACATATCTACGCTGTATCTCTTCTCATGGTGGCAGGCAGCAAGAACTATATATTATTACAATATATCGAGCACAGAATATACGATCTATACGAATCTATCAACAATAAATCCAAACCTGGCTCCGCTACCCCCAGATATAGCTTCCACACTATACAGGGGATTCGTTAACCTAACCAGATCAGGGGTGCCTCCTGATATAGCTATATCTAGATTAACATCTGAGATCTTAATGCCTAGAGTTCTAGGCAGATATATTCCAAACGCATCTGGAGAAGAGATCTCAGTGTTGATCGAGATTGTTTCGAGAGCATGGCAAGATATATATGATAGCCTCTCCACATGCCTTTACTGCTCTCTATCACCACCAGATCAGGAGGGCTCCCACATAGTCTCTCAAATATCTCTTCTTAATAAAATGCTCTCGCTTGGTAGTAACCTTTCATCAAGAATCAGGGATAGCGGTAAGATCTATCTAGAGGATATTATATATAGAAACATAGCCTCACAGGGAGGGAGCGAGGATCTCGCTAGGAGCTTGGCAAGGGTAATAGTGGAGGGCAATATAACAACAAGGTATGTGGCGGAGATAGTTGTTAGAGAAGCAACAAAATACATGGGGAATCTATCTGACTATTCACCATATATATCTGAGATCATAGTATCCCTAGATCCAGATGTGAGAGGCTCTATATGGGAAAACAGAGATATAGCTGTTGAAGCTGTATCGCTTCTAATAGCTAGGATAGGCAATGTTGACTATAGTGTGGCGAGAGCCATAGTTGATCTTGGATATAGAAATGCCTCTAGAGAGGATCTAGTACCGATCATAAGATCATATATATCGATCTATGTTGAGAACATGAGCAAGGGTGCTTTAAAGGCTTCTAACATATCTTATATCCTAGCGAGATACGATCCAAACGCGACAGGTCTTCTTACCAAGGTAGCTATAGTCAATGCTACAATAGATCTCTTTCTAATAGAATCAAAGGGCACTCCATACGAGGGGATAATAGGCTCTATCCCGCAGTATCTATTGGAAAACCTTGCTAGGGGTGAAGACCCGGTATATGTTGCGAAAGCCTTCTTCCTATCCCAGGCTCTCGAGAAGATCCAAGGATATCTTGGTGGCAGTAACTATCCACAGAAGGCCGTTGGATCCTTGAAAGAGATGATCTCATATATTGTGAATACCTATCCTAACCAGACTACAGAAGATATATATAGATATATTATCAACATCATATCAATCTCGATTGAGGAAGAGGCTATTAAAAGAGGCTATTCGATCAACACCTCCTATTCAGAGATGATCTCGAAACTCGCTCTGCAGGTTGCACTTGGCAAGCTAGGGTTAGAA
>JAWAXC010000026.1 GCA_038897115.1 Sulfolobales archaeon
TTTGAGTTTCTGAACTCGGGTCTTGTGAGGATATATCTATAGAGATATACCCTGGGATGCTCATAGCCCTTGCCACCCTGCACCCCTAGCCCAACGTTAACGGTTTTAGCTATGCTCTTCGGGAAGTTCCACCAGTAGCCCCCAGGTGCTATCTTTAGATTCACATAGATCCTTATATATTCTGGCTTATCTATCCACTCATCGAGAACCCTTATCTCTCTATATGCTATCTGGGTATCCTCAGGCCTTATAGGATCCACTATAGGCCAGTCCTGCGGAAGCCTCCTAACGATGCTCCTAGCAGAGCCAGAGGCATCTATAACCACATTAGATCTGAAGACAAGCTTATCCCCCTTCCTACTAGCAACAACACCCCTTACAAAGCCCCCCTCAATTATAGGTGCAGATGCGTTTGTCTCATCATAGTAGTCAGCACCATTATCAATGCTATCCCTTATAAGCCTCTGGGTAAACCTAACCCTGTTTATCTCATAACCCTCACCCTCTATAGTTAGAACCACCTCTTCAGAGGGGCTATATAGCATAATCCCCTTGACAATGCCGTCCAGCTCCTCACCCTTGGGAGGGTCTATCCCAACCTCCTCGAAGTGGTGTTTCCCAATAGCATCTCCACAGGGTTTATCCCCAGCCCTGTGGCTCGGCTTAGCATCTATAAGGGCTACTGAGAAGCCCATCTTGCTGAGGAGATAAGCAGCTGTAGATCCTGCAACCCCAGCACCAACAATCACAACATCATATCTCCTCTCTATAGCCAACACCCTCACCCCAGCTGACTATGGAGAACATATAGGCGATTGATCTTCCTAGAACTAATTCCATATACGTCACATCAGAAACTACTTGTTACAACCCTTATATTCTTAAACCGATATCTAATTCAATAAAGATCCTCTTTTCCCGAAACTATATTTTTTATTTATTTATTATTCAAGCAAATAGCCTATAGTGCTGACTCTAAGCGATTAGATCAAAAAGATCCTCATAACTTATGATTAGGATACCATGATTAAGGGCTGATCTCTGTTCAAGATCGCTTATTATTAATTTGAGAACCATGTATAGCAATGTGGAGAAGAAAGATTAGCCTATTATTAGGTTATGTGCACTGTATATTTGCTTTCCCATATCTTCTTATAGCTTCAACAGCCCTCTCCAGATCCTTTGCTTCCATATATAGCCTCTGGTGGAGAGACATCTTACCCCCCATCGGGTTCTGCTGCTCTCTAAGGATCTCTATGAATTTTCTAGCTTTATTACATCTAATCACTATATTCTGATCCTCTAGTGGGAATTTTATAAGAACTCCAGAACCCTGTATACCCCGGTCTGTTATCATATAATCCATTATAGGTTGAACCATAGAGATATTCTTACCCCTTATATATGCTCTATTTATTGCTAGAGGGACTAGAAAGAAGATTTCAAACATAACAAGGTTTCCAATGAATCTTATTAGGGGGTCGCTGGAGCCTATATAGTGGGGGGTTACATATGTTTGGTATATGTAATAGAGTAGAAAGACTATTGGGAGTGATATGAGGGGTAGCATGGTGAATTTCATCTGCTCCCTTATCTCCTCATTTAAAGCCCTGTCTTCTTGGATAAGCTCTATAGCCTTTCTAGGATCCACCCTTATGATCTGTCTACCAGATCTTATATATTGAGCATCCTCACTACTTACTGAGAGCCTCACCCTCCTGATATTTATGAATATCATGATGGCCATATATGTTATGAAGAAGAGGGTCACTATGATCCAATATACCTCTCCTGGTAGAAAGGTTAGTGCTAGAGCATAGAGGATAACCATAGTCTGTGAAACTACGAGTGGGGGTACTCGCCTCATCTACACCTATACCTTGCTATATTATGGATTACAAACATATATAGTTAGAACATGCTACTGGGGGAATCGAGGAGCCATCAGCCTTGCCCAATGATTAGCCGGGTTATGTACCCACGAGGTCTAATAGCTCCTTAGGCACTATCCCCTTGTCTAAGAGATATTTTTTCTCATGCTTCTCATATCTATATATAACATCCGCCCTATCGCTTCTGAAATCCCATGGAGCGCATAGAACGAGATCTCCAGGTGATATCCACACCCTCTTCCTAAACTTCCCAGGGATTCTAGCAACTCTCTCAACATTATCTGTGCAAACCACCTTTAGCCACTCAGCCCCCATAGCACCTGTGACAACACATATAACCTGGCCCTCACTAGGCAGCGGTATCTCTTTCGGTGCCTCCTCTTGCTTCTTCTTAACCAATAAGTGCACCTAAGAATATGTTGGCTATGGAGCTTATATCGAGCTATTTACTCCCAGGTCTTTTAACTATAACCGTGTTAACCTGTACAGTATCCTCGCTAATAGTGTTTCCTCTAACAAACTTTCTCTTCCTAAGCCCGTCCTCCTTTGGATGGAATCCCGGTGGGCCGCTTAGGAGTACGTATTTCTTAACAGGCCCAGATATATAGGGGAGCATCGGTGCCCCAGCTTTATCGCTTCCGCCTGTTATTAGAAGGCTATATCCTGATAGCCCAACTATAGATCCGTCTATTGTATCGCCTATCTTTAGACCATATAGCTTGGAGCTCTTCTCGGAAGACAATGTTATCTGGAAGCTTGGGGCCCTCATAACCTCTGCAAGGGCTCTATCTACGCCGAGCTTCTCCCTCATAAAGCCCTCTGGAAGCCTTATCTCCCCCTCTGGTATCTTCTCATCTGTAACTATCTGTGCCACCAGCTTCACCTTTGAGCCATCCTGCTTCTTAATTCTAATAGATATAACACCCAGCTGGGGATCCAGGATCTTCTTGAGGATCGGGGATATCCTTGCCTTTGGCAGGATCTTCTGGGACTTCTCATCCTCCCCATATGGGAGGCTCGGGTCAGCTATAGCTATTGCCTTAACTCTTCTCGGGGTCTTCACATCTGGATCTGAGATCACGATCTTGATCTCAGGCATTCTCCACCCACTACTATGCATAAACGCGGCAAACCTTATAACTATGTCGCCCTACCCTGGCCAAGCATCGATCTAATCCTCGGAAGTATTTCGTGATATAGTGAGTCCCTATTGTTAAGCTCTACCCGATAGACAGTATAATCCATACCAGCCCTTCCTATCCTCTCTGAGATCTCATCTACAAGTCTTAGGTGAACCACGAAGAGCCCTGGCTTCTTCATCTCGATCGATTTATATATGATTCTTCTACAGCTCTCAACACTCAGCTCCATAGGGCCTATCTCATCTATAGCTATGAGATCAGCCCCCTCTAAGGATCTCTCAGTATTCTCCATAACCCTGCTAACATCATCCTCGATAACACAGTATCTACCGATCCTCGTACCCCTGCATAGACCGCCTAGCCTCTCAAAGCTTATGGCTAGCCAGCCGGAAACACCACTAGAGAGATCAACAATTCTAAATCCAGCCCTTCTACCGCCCTCCCTCACCTCTGGGCATACGAAGCCTGCAACTCTATATCGATCTCCAGCTATGCTAGATAGTATTTTTGTAAATAGCGTTGTTTTTCCAACACCAGGGCTCCCAGTTATTAGGATCTTAGACATAATGATCCACCATGTTGGCCCTCATCACCATGGATATGGTTATTAGCTGTATAGGAGCCGCGGCCGGGATTCGAACCCGGGACCTCTGCCTTACCAGGGCAGCGCTCTACCAGGCTGAGCTACCGCGGCTTCTCATGTCTAGAGATGTGGTTAGAGCTTATATTTCTACCACTCGTAGCTAGGCTTCCTCTTCTCAGCAAAGGCTCTCGCAGCATTCAATGCTGAGACCGTTCTCGATAGCCTCTCCAGCTCGGAGACCCCTAGCTCGAGCATATGTGTCATGACTATGCTCCTCTTAATCCGCTTTATAGCCCTAAGAGCCTGGGGGGAGTTCTCCATAAAAGCCCTAGCTATACTAACAACTGTTTCCTCGAGCTTCTCGGGCTGGGTTATATGCGTTGCTAAGCCTATCTCGAGGGCCTCCCTAGCAGAGATTATAGATGATGACATAGCTAGATAGGACGCCCTTACAGGGCCCAGGGCTAGGACCCCTATGGTGGAGAGCGCAGGGGGTAGAAGACCCCATCTAGCCTCTGCCCACGAGATCCTAGCACCATCTACGATGACAACAGCATCTCCAACCCATAGGAGCTCGGCCCCTCCTCCAAAGGCATCACCGTTAACAGCTACTATCAATGGCTTCTCAACACTCAGTAATCTTCTGAAGAGAGATGCTAGGCTCTGAAATAGCTTCCCAGCCTCATCGGGATCTTTGGCCGAGGCCAGCTCCAAGAGATCTATCCCCGCTGAGAACGCCTTACCCCTCCCACTCAGAACAAGGATCTTGGCGTTGGGGTTTCTCTCCACATCATCCACAGCTGATATGAGCTCTCTCAACATAGCGGTGTTCATAGCGTTATATTTCTCAGGCCTATTCATATATATCCAGCCCATATTATTCTTCACATCTACATCCACAGTGCTATAGCCCATCTAGCCACACCTATAGAGAGAGGGCTGCGAAGCATATATAGACCAGAGGTTGAAGAATCTCTAACCACTTGTCTATAGAGGGTGAACTAGCCAACCTATACTACCGCAACACATCATTTAGAGACAAGCAGGAAGTGGTGTTCTCAGGGCATGGGAAACTACCTCATATTTTCTAAAGTCGATTTGGTAGGATATTTAGCTATCCTTAAGTAATATTTTTGGTAAGGGAGGGTAGGTTCTATGGTTAGTTGGAAGCCAACTCCTTCTATTGTTGAGGAGAGCAATGTATATAGATATATGGTTGAGCATGGTATAAAGGATCTCAGGGGGTTTGTTAGACATACATATGAGGAGCCCGAGAGATTCTGGGGGGAGTTTGCCAGGATTATTAATCTGAGGTTCTCCAGACCATATGAGAGGGTTCTAGATCTCTCTAGGGGGAAGCCGTGGGCTAGGTGGTTTGTTGGCGCTGGATTCAATCTGGGATCCATGATCCCTGATGAGGGGCATATCTATCTTAAATGGATGGGTGAGAATGGCGATTATAGGGAGGCCACATATTCAGAGATCCTCTCACAGGCTAGATCGGTCGCCTCTTTCCTGAAAAGGGTTCTTGGTCTTTCGAAGGGTGATAGGGTTGCTGTGTATATGCCGATGATCCCCGAGATAGTCCCGATCATGCTTGGGATCATGAGGGCGGGTCTTATCTTCGTACCACTCTTCTCAGGCTTTGGTCCTGAGCCTATAAGGGTTAGGGTTGAGGATTGTGATTGTAAGGTTGTGTTTGCCTCAGATGTTATGTATAGGAAGGGTAAGGAGGTTAGGATGCTCGAGAATCTCGAGGGTCTCAAAGTGATCAGAGTGGTTGTTAATAGAACAGGGGTTGGGAGGGGTGATTATAGCTATTATGATGATGTGTTGAAAACACCTGGGGATTATGTTGAGGATACAGATGCCGAGGATCCTGCAATGCTTCTCTACACCTCTGGAACCACTGGGAAGCCCAAGGCATGTGTTCACTCCCACATAGGCTTTGCTATAAAGGCTGCTGCAGATATGTACTTCCAATTCGATGTAAAGCCTGGGGAGACATTAACATGGATAACCGATATGGGGTGGATGATGGGCCCCTGGGCTGTTCTCGGAACACTCCTCTTAGGATCTAGGCTGGCTATCTATGAGGGATACCCGGATCTAGATCGTATAGTTGAGTTTGTTAGAAAAGCCAGGATAGATGTTCTAGGCCTATCAGCAAGCCTTGTGAGAAGCTTTAAGAGGGAGAGACCCTCACCCCCGAGGATAGAGGTTAGGGCTGCTGGAAATACTGGAGAGCCTATAGATCCTGATAGCTGGATCTGGCTATATAGGGCTATTGGAGAGGCCCCCATAATAAACTACTCAGGAGGAACTGAGATCTCCGGTGGAATCCTAGGTAACTATGTTGTTAACGAGATAAGGCCCTCATCTTTCAACGCCCCCTCACCAGGGATAGATGCTAGGATTCTCACAGAGGACTGTAGAGAAGCACCTCCAAATACTGAGGGGGAGCTAGCTGTTATGAGTGTATGGCCTGGAATGACTAGGGGGTTCTGGAGGGATCCAGAGAGGTATATAAAAACATATTGGTCTAGATGTAACGACACATGGATCCACGGGGATCTAGCTATGTATGATGAAAATGGATTCTTCTATATAGTTGGTAGAAGCGATGACACGATAAAGGTTGCTGGGAAGAGGGTTGGGCCTGCGGAGATAGAGAGCGTTATAAACTCACACCCATCAATAGCAGAGTCTGCCTGTATAGGCGTTCCACACGAGATCAAGGGTGAGACTATATATTGCTTCGCAATAAGGAAGGGAGAGGTTAGCGAGGAGGAGCTAATAGAATTTGTATCAAAGAATCTTGGAAAAGCCCTTACACCAGAGAGGATCTTATTTGTAAAAGATCTGCCGAGAACTAGGAATGCAAAGATAATGAGAAGGATGATAAGGGCTATAATGCTAGATAGAGATCCTGGCGATACATCGGCGCTAGAGAATCCATCCGCCCTAGAAGAGATCAGAAGGGTGAGGGAATCGCTTAGGGGGAAAAATATATAGAGAAGATCTGTGGCTATGGATAAACGATACAACAAACAAGATCTATCCCCTAGAACTAGTTACAGCTGAAAACCCAATCCTTTAGGTTGGGGGGAGAAGGTCAGAGTAACCCTCTATACATGCTCTATGCTTTTCATTCTCCATCTCAATCAGGGGATCAGCTCTGATATTAGCTAGTTAACTCGATTTTCACAGCTGATTAGATCAGGTTTGCTGATGTCTTAGAGACCGGTACAGATCCATATATTAAGTGGAGTTCACTAAAAGGGTTGCTAGGTTGATTATATAATAGAGATGTTAGCATGTCAGTAGGTAACAGCGATTCTAGGGGTAGGGTGGAGGAGATAAGGATATCGAAGTCATTGTTAAGAGAGATTATGAGGGAGAACTATGTTTCTTTTAGGAGGAAGTTTAAGGCTATATTAAAGATTATAGCTACTACTAGGCATAGAACCCTTGTAACTATAACAGGTTCTGATCCTGTTAAGCAGGGGTTAGTTGCCACAGATCTGGTGGGGATCTATGCTTCTAGGAGGAATGATCGTGTGAGGGTTCTATATGTTCATCATGATGAATTTGTTGAGGAGCTGATAAGGGTTAGGATCTTTAGGGAGCTATTGCCTAAACTTGCTAAGAATGTTGATATTGATGTGATAAGATATGAGGATTCAGAGGAGTATCTTGGAACAACATATAGCGCCCTTATAATGGATCTAACTGATAGTCTTAAACCAAACGATGTGGGCAGGCTTGTGGGTATCGTTGAAGGGGGAGGTATTGTGGTCTTTATAACACCTCCATTCGATAGATGGCCTCAGTGGAGGAATCTCTTTAGAGAGGAGCTGGCTGTACCTCAGAAGCCTATTCCAAGGACTGTTTTCGTTAGGTGGTTTATAGATAATCTCTTGAGGAGTGATGGTGTTAGCATATATGACTCTGATGAAGATAAGATCCTAAAGATCGCTGAGCAGCCTAGAAAATCTCCTGAGAAGGAGAAGATCGAGATCCCGGCTGATGTGAAATTCCCGAGGGAGGTCTATCAAAAGGCCCTTACAATGGATCAGGTTAGGGTTATAAGGGAGTTGGAGAAGCTGATTGAGAAGCCTAGGAAGAGGACATCTATAGTAGTTATATCAGATAGGGGCAGGGGTAAGAGCAGCGCTATAGGGATAGGGATTATAGGGTTGATTGGAGAGCTTATGAAGGTTAAGAACAAGGTTAGGGTTGGTGTTACAGCGAGATCTCCTCTGAATGTGGAGCAGCTCATGAAAATGGCTATAGAAACCCTAGAGGTTATGAAGATCCCGTATAGGGTTATTAAGAGGGGCGGGAGGATCATAGAGGTTAAGGGTGAGAGGTTCTCGATAGAGTATTGGGAGCCATCTATACTCCCAAGGCTAGATCTCGATATAGCTATAGTGGATGAGGCAGCGGGCCTCCCCGTCAATATACTCTGGAAGATCTGGGAGGCGTTTGACAGATCTATATTCGCAACAACCATACATGGCTATGAAGGTGCTGGGAGGGGCTTCACTGTCAGGTTTCTAAAGAGGATTAGGGGTGATGAGAAGTCAAGCACATATATTGTTGAGATGAGCGAGCCCATAAGATATGCTGCAGGAGATCCTGTGGAAGAGTGGCAGTTCAGAACCCTTCTCCTAGATGCTGAGCCTGAGAAGCTGGATGAAAGGGATCTAGAGGCGATAGCTAGGGGAGAGCTCATATATCTAAAGCTAGATCCTGAGGAGCTCTTCACAGAGAAGGGGAAGGATACGCTGAAGAGCCTCTTCGGCATCTATGTCCAGGCCCATTATAGGAATGAGCCAGATGATCTAGGTATGATAGCTGATGCCCCCCACCACAGTGTAAGAGCTATGGCAACCCCAAGTGGGAAGATAGTGGCCTCTGCCCAGCTTGCTGAGGAGGGTCCTGTTACTAGCGAGCTTCAATCGATTCTAGGCGCTGGTAAGATGCCTGGCAATATAATACCGGATAGGATTATAAAGCACTATAGAATAGTGGACTTCGCTGGAACAGTGGGTTGGAGGATCGTTAGAATCGCTGTTCACCCAGATGTGCAGGGCAGGGGTATAGGTTCGGCATTTCTTAAGAAGATCGAGGAGGAAGCGATTGAAAGGGGCTACTCATGGGTTGGCTCTGGCTTCGGAGCTACTGAGGAGCTCCTCAACTTCTGGACAAAAAACGGCTATACACCAATCCACATGTCGCCCGAGAGGAACCCTGTGTCAGGCGAGTATACGTGTATAGTTGTGAAGCCCCTTAACAATGATGTCAGGATCCTTGTAGAGGCTATTGGTGAGAGGTTTAGAAACAGAATCTTAGAGAGCATGTATGACACCTACAGGGATCTAGAGCCAGAGGTAGCTAGATTCCTTCTGAAGCCTCCTAGCTGTGGCTCTAGAGCCCATATAGCCAGCTACGAGATCGATAAGGTGGATCTGGAGAGGATCCTTCTATATGTAAAGGGTATTATGACCTACGAAGTATGTAATGATGCAATAAAAGAGCTTATAACAGCATACTGGCGCGATGGATGCCTCGATGCAGATCTTGATAAGAAGGAGGAAATGCTAACAATTGTCAAGACCCTTCAGGGCAATCCATGGTCCCAGGTTGAGAAGACCCTAAAAATCGGTGAGAAGACGGCTATAGATATGATGAGGAATATAGTTAGAAAGATCCTAACATCTATAGGGATAGATGTTGCCCAGGAGCCAAGGGGTGTAACAATCGAAGATCTAAAAGCGATATGGAGTAAGAATAGATCAAAGGCCTAGCTATAGAGAAGCCCCCAACATAAATAGTTTCGCTAACCCCTCTCTAGATATCTAGGTTATCGCAATACTAATAAGATATTAAATACCTAGAAATATTCGGTGTAGAGAGCATGGTGTTAAAGGTTATAAGTGTAAAGCTTGATGAGGAGACGATAGAGCTTCTAGATAAATATGCGAAGAAAAACGGTGTAACAAGATCAGATGTCATAAGAGAAGCTATAAGAAGGATCATAAATAGCTCAAGGGAAGATACTAGGCAAAGGAGCATGATTGCTTATAAAACCGTAAAGATATACACATAAGGAGCCGCCGTAGCTCAGCTGGTGAGAGCGCCGGACTCATATGGGTCAAATGCCACCGGGGTCGCTGGGAAATCCGGAGGTCCCGGGTTCGAATCCCGGCGGCGGCACCTCAGACCTCTATTTCATCCAATTCATCTTGCATATAAATTGAAAGTACGAACAGTATTAGAAGTGCCACTCTAGAGGCTATATTGCTGAGCCTCCCATCCCCAACTATATATCTAAAGATGGAATCGCTATCAGAGCTATTTAGAACCCTCCTCAGGATCCCCATATAGGTTATAGCATCTGTAAGTGTTACCCTCTCTTCGGTTAGTATTATAGTTGTAGATATGGTCAGGTCTTCTAGATTACTTATTACACGTTCAAATATATGCTCTGGGATCCCGTTTGCTACTAGATAGCTTGAGAACTGATGATCGTATTTAAAGTTTCTTAGACTGGAAATCCATTTAGACATATATATTCTGAATTCCTTTGAAAACCCCATAGTAGAGAATATCTGGCTATCTACTTCACCTTTGATCCTTACAAGATCTAAGATCCTAAGAGCTAGATCCAATGGATAGCTATGTCTAAAACCTTCTCCAGAGACTTCAGTACTATCCATAACCCCAAATTTTGTTCTAACACCGTCTAAAGTCTCAACAGACATCTAAGCCCCAGGGTTAGAGCTAGCATATGATATGGATATAAGCGTTTTGCCCAAACCCATCTTGATCCACAATTACAACTGGAAGCCTTACCCTTCAGGGCGGGCTATTAGCTATGCCGATACATATATGAGCTCCGAAGACCATATGTTTATCAGTGACCCTGGGTTTCTGAGATCCGTGGGAGAACCGCGGTGAGGGGGCCCGGGGAGACCGTGATGACCCCGAGGGTGGCTAAAAATAACCATAAACAATAATAAAAGACTGCTCTCAGGTGAACGGCAGAACCTCTATTATCTAGGTGGATTACATGATAATAAGCCATACTAAGCCAACCTAAAGGTTTCTACCCACTAAATACTCGTGATCTTCCTAGCTAGCTATATCGATTTGCAGTCTCTACATCTAGCTTTTATCTGTCTTACACTAGATTCTCATGGTGTGCTTGTCGATAAAATATCCACTATCGATTAGGAATCTAGCTAAAGCGTGTATTAAAGAAGCTATAGAGCCTGGGATGGGGGGTGTAGAGCTCTGTCCATCCTCAGATCTTGGGGCTATGCAAACCGCCGTATGTAAAGATCTTGTTGAGGCTGTTGCAAGGGTTTCAGCTACTCTTATATATAGAAAGGAATTCTCTATATACTGTAGGCTCTGTGGTGATGGCCCCTACACGAAGAAAGGGGTTTATCTACATCTACTTAGAAAGCATCTCACGGATATTGAGAAGATCTTAGGTGAGGAGCTGGAGAGGATTTCTAGCAGGGATTTTTAGCTGTATCGCTAAAGTATTATCTTGTTAGCCTCGCTACATAGATCCTGCGTATCTAGATCCTTATAGGGGAGCACAACTGTTCCCTCACCTAGGCATGCGAGGTTATTTATATATACACCGTCGCCAATGATGCAGTTCCTCGAGATCCTAACCCATCTTCCTATATAGCTTCCCTCGCCAACTATGGAGTTAACAATAGTTGTGCTTTGATCGACTATAACTCTGCTCATAATGAGGCTCCCCATTATGAGGGATCCCCTCTTTATTATCGATCCCCTCATAATTATTGAACCTCTCCCAATCGTTGCATCGCCTTCTATCTGTACATTCTCACCGATATATATGGGGGGTATTAGCTCTGCACTTCTATCAATCGAGGATCCCGGGCTTATATATATACCATCTCTAGAGATCATATTCAGGGCATCTAGATTCGCATTTATATAGTCGTTTGGGACTCCGATATCGTTCCACACACCGTTATGTATATATGCATATACATCGCCAGCCTCTAGAAGTCTTGGCATGAGATCTCTTCCAATACCCTGTTTCCTACCCTTCTCAATCTTCTCTATAGCCTCCCTCTCGAAAACATATATTCCAGCATTGATATATCCTCCCTCACCTGATGGGGGTTTCTCGATAAAGCCTAAAACCCTATTGTTTTCATCGATATTCACAACACCATATCTCCTCACATCCTTCACCCTGGTTATGGTTAGCGTAGCGATTCCACCTCTAGATCTATGGTAGTTATATAGCTCCCCAATATCTACGGAGCTAAATATATCCCCATAGATCACGATGACGGGGTAGTCTATCCCAAGATTTTCATCGATCTCCCTCAGAGGGCCTGCATCGCCAAGCGGTACCCTCTCAACATAATGATCTATACTAATTGTTTTCCCCCATCTAGATATAACATGGTCTAAGATCTGATCAGACATGTGGTGCAGCGAGAGGGTGATTCTCTTAGCACCACTTTTAATCGCACCCTCAATAACCCAGTCTATAAGGGGTCTATCGAGGATCGGTAGGAGCGCTTTTGGCCTTGTAAGTGTGAGGGGTCGGAGCCTTGTTGCATAACCTCCCGCTAGGATTATTACATGCATAATTCCACATTCAAAGTAATTTCTCAAAGAAATATAATTGTTGATCTGATAATGCTTTAAGAGCCGCCGGCGGGATTTGAACCCGCGACCACCGGCTCTCCCAGCGACCTCGGCAAACCTAGGCCCGTACAAGGCCGGCGCTCTACCAGCTGAGCTACGGCGGCTCCAATACCTAATTATTATCTCGGGGTTATAAGCTAGTGGAAGTTGCCCATACCTACTAGCTTTTAGATATGTTAACCATGTTTCTTCTTTTCCCCTATACTATTAAGGCCTTATGCTAAAGCAATTCTCAGCGTCATTAGTGGATCGAGATGTCTTGTCTTATACTTATCAAGGATCAATTAGTGCATTATCAACTTCATCATATATAGATAATGCGATATCCCTGAGTACATATTGCTCTATAGCCTCATTTTTGGGATGCCCTTAAAAAGAACTTGCTATTTTTAAGGTCGCTATATGGGTTATCTCATAATAGCTTTTATACCCTGTAATATTAGTAGTTACTGGGTATAATAAGTGAAACAGGATGGACCCAGGTTTAAATATATATTCTATTTTGAGGAGGCCCCTGAAGATATAAACCTAATAGGGGGGAAGGGCCTTGGCCTTGTAAGGCTTGTAAAAAACAGTATTCCAACAGCACCTGGATTTATAATAACTACTAGGGCTTTCATAGACTTTCTAAGGATTAGTGGGTTAGAAAAGACCATTAGAGGAGCTATAGAGGCTATGGGGGAGAGAGGCTCTCCTGAGGAGATGAGTAGGGAGTTGATGAGCCTTATAGAGGGTACTGAGCTTCCAGATGAGATAGCTAGGGAGATAGCTATTTCATATGAGGATCTATGTAGAAAGGCTGTGGGGAGTAATATATGTAGAGTTGCTGTTAGGAGCTCCGCCATTGCTGAGGATCTCGCTGAGGCCTCGTTTGCGGGGCAGCATGATACATTCCTAAATGTATATAGCGCTGAGAACGTATTGCAGGCTGTGAAGAAATGCTGGGCATCTCTCTTCACAGCTAGGGCTCTTGTATATAGAAAGGCTAAGGGCCTCGTAGATGAGAAGAGCCTTGCAATGGCTGTTGTTGTGCAGATAATGGTTGACCCAAGATCTGCTGGTGTTGCATTTAGCATCAACCCCCTCGATGGAGATCCAAATATAGTTGTTATAGAGAGTATATGGGGGTTGGGAGAGTATATCGTAAGGGGTGTTGTAACACCTGATAAATTTGTTGTTGAAAAGTCAAGTCTAGATGTTGTTGAGAGGTTTATCTCGAAGAAGGATCGAGAACTGGTATATGATCCCGAGAAAAGGGCTAATCTAGATAGACAGGTTCCAGGCGAGAGGGCGGAGAAGCCTAGCATCTCTGATGAAGAGGCTAGGGAGATAGCATCTATAGCTATGAAGCTCGAGAAAATGCTCGGCACCCCTGTAGACATAGAATGGGCTATAGATGGAAATGGCAGGCTATATATACTCCAGGTGAGGCCTGTAACCACGGTTCCAAAGCCCCAACCCCCTAGGAAGATCCAGGAGAGGGGGAAGAGGATCTTTAAGGGCCTCGCAGCATCACCAGGAATAGGTGTTGGGAGAGCCAAGATCCTCAGGAGTGTTGAGGAGGCAAAGCTAAAAGGTTTTAACAGAGGCGAGGTGCTTGTAACATCTATGACAGACCCTGACTGGGTTCCATTAATGAGGATCGCCTCAGCCATAGTCACTGAGAAGGGGGGTGTTACAAGCCATGCAGCTATAACCGCTAGAGAGCTTGGAATACCAGCTGTTGTTGGTGTTGCAGGTATTATGGATTCCATCGTGGATGGGGAGATCCTAAAGGTAGATGGGAGTAGAGGAATTGTTGAGGTTATAGAGCATCTTGAACAGGAGAAGAAGCTTGATAACGGCTATGTAGAGGTTAGCCTCGCCACACAGGCTATAGAGCGTGTGGAGGCTAGGAGGGAGGAGATATATATACCAACGGCTACAAAGATATATATGAATCTAGGGGAGCCCGAGGCTATAGAGAAATACCTAGATCTCCCATTCGATGGTATAGGGCTTATGAGGATAGAGTTTGTGATATCGAGCTGGATAGGCTATCACCCGCTATATCTTATAAAGCATGAGAAGCAGGAGTTCTTCATAGATAGACTCTCGAGCGGGATAGCTATGGTAGCCTCTAAAATAGCGCCGAGACCAGTTGTAGTTCGATTCAGCGATTTCAAGAGCAACGAATATAAAAGGCTCATAGGAGGCGAGAGTTTCGAACCAGATGAGAGGAATCCGATGCTTGGCTGGAGAGGTGCTTCAAGATATATACATCCACTCTATAGAGAGGCATTCAAGCTGGAGCTCAAGGCTATAAAGAGGGTTAGAGAGGAGATGGGTTTGAAGAACGTCTGGGTTATGGTACCAATGGTTAGAACTCTGTGGGAGGCTGAGAAGGTGATTGAGCTAATGGCTGAAGAGGATCTCAGAAGCTCCAAGGATTTCAAGATATGGGCGATGGCAGAGGTTCCATCAGTAGCCCTTCTAATAGATAAGTTCTCCAAATACTTTGACGGCTTTAGCATTGGGAGCAACGATCTCACCCAGATGGTGCTCGGGATAGATAGGGACTCGGATCTCCTCAGCTCTATGGGCTACTTCGATGAGAGGGACGAGGCTGTGCTTAGAGCTATGAGGATGATTATAAGGGGTGCTAAGAGAAATGGACGTACTGTATCTATATGTGGACAGGCGCCCAGCTACTACCCAGAGATCGTTGAGTTCCTCGTGAGGGAGGGGATCGATAGCATATCTGTTAATCCAGATGCTGTTATATCTACGAGGCGGATTGTAGCTAGCGTTGAGAGAAAACTTATGCTTGAAATGCTTGAAGAGCTAAAAAACAGGAGATCTGGGAGGAGATCTTCTAGCCTATAGCCTTACTCTCTTTCAAAGCATCTATCAGCTTCAATAACTTATTAACAACATCGACCGGATCTCTCCCAAAGATCTTCGCCCCAGGCTCTTTACCAAAATCCCCATAGTCGATCACTATATCTGGCATCGAGCCGATTCTCTTTATAGCCTCTCTAACCCCCCAGGGTATTGTAGCGCCCTCCCTCTTCTTCACATCCTCGGGCTCTTCCCTCCTATCATACCAAGATACTTTAAAGCCTGCTTTAGATGCTATATTCTCGATCCCTGGTATATATTTGATGTTCATAGCAGATCTATATTCTGGGTAGATCTCCATAGCAGCCAGGATCCCCCTCGCAACATGGCTAGAAGCCCCAGGCCTTGGAGGGCCTGAGGCTCTAGCTCTGCCCATATAGTTCACAATTCTACCTGGTATAGCGATCACGTCGTTGATCCCCTTGGCGAGATATGGTGGGAGGGCATATGCTAGGTTGCTCTGAACCTCTGGTATTAGCTTAGCTATATCCTCAGCCCTCTCATCAATGATCTTTAAGGCTTTCTCGACAAGCTCTATAGCTCTATACCTCTCTGCATCGATCTCCAAATATGCTGTAGGATTCACGGGGCAGTGGCCCTTACCTATTTTATAGCTTCTCTCTATAGCTATCGATATGAATTCCTTAGCCTTCCTAATAGCTGTCAAGGGATCTTCTCCCTTGGCTATATATGCTGCGATCGCAGCGGAGAACGAGCACCCGGTTCCATGTGTGCACCCATCTATCTTCGGCCCCTCTAGCCTTAGAACGCCGCTGGATGTGATTACAACATCAACACTCTTATCACCCGATAGATGTCCTCCCTTGACAACAACGATCTCGGGGCCATATCTATCCCTTATAATTTTCCCAGCCCTCTCGGCATCCTCAAGACTTTCGATCTTGATCCCAGAGAGTCTTTCAGCCTCAAACTTATTTGGGGTAACAACCCTAGCTAGGGGGAGCAGCTCCTTAGCCAGCACCTCAACAGCGTCTTCCGTTAAAAGCCTATCCCCGCTCTTAGCAAATATAACAGGATCCACGACTAGGGGGAAGCCGTGCTTCCTCACAGATCTTGCAACGCTCCTCACAATCCCCGGGTTACTCAGCATACCTGTTTTCGCAGCATCAACACCTATATCCTCTGCAACAACATCTATTTGAAGCTCCACCATCTGGGGTGGTATATCGTGGATCCCATATACTCCGAGGGTGTTTTGAGCAGTCACACTTGTAACAGCTACTAATCCATGTACTTGGAGGGCTGCGAATGTCTTTAGATCAGCAGCTATGCCAGCCCCCCCGCCGCTATCAACACCTGCTATGGTTAGCGCCCTCGGTATTCTGAATCCCATATAACCACCAAGATACATGGCGCTATACAGCTGATAAACAACTCTATAGGTTCTCTATAAAGGAGATTACTAGAGGCAACTTAAATTAGCCAATCCCCTCCCCACTCTAGAATGTGAGGCTCACAGCTGTAAAAATCTCTAGATCTTTGGGATAGGCGGATCTCCAAGGATATATGTTTTGCTGTTAAAAGCTCATCTCAAATTTTAATTAAATATTAGCTTTGATATAGTAGATTATAGTTATAAGCATCTATGTAAAATACTCGGTGAGAGCATAAATAGTAGGGCGGTTACTATGGCGCCTCTTCTAGAGGTGAGGAATCTAAAAACGTATTTTTTCACCCTTAGAGGTGCTGTTAGAGCTGTTGATGGGGTTTCATTTACACTTGAGAAGGGGGAGACGATAGGTATAGTAGGGGAGTCTGGGTCTGGAAAGTCAACACTAGGGTTCAGCCTTCTAAGACTTGTACCCCCTCCGGGAAGGATTGTGGATGGAAGCATCCTTCTAGATGGGGTTGATATACTGAAGCTACCTGAAGAGACCATGAGGAAGGAGATTAGGTGGAAGAGGATAAGCATGGTATTCCAGAGCGCGTTAAACGCCTTAAACCCTGTGAAGAGGATTGGGGATCAGATAGCCGATGCTATAATGGCTCATGAGGATGTGAGTAAGAAGGAGGCTCTGCAGAGGGCTGCGGAGCTTTTAAAAGCAGTAGGTATAGATCCAAGCAGGGTTAATAACTATCCACATGAGTTCAGCGGTGGTATGAGGCAGAGGGCTGTGATAGCTATGGCCCTAGCTCTACAGCCAGATATAGTGATAGCTGATGAGCCAACAACTGCTTTAGACGTTGTTGTCCAAGCCCAGATCCTGAATCTTTTTAAGAGGCTGAGAAAGGAGAGGAATATGAGTATAATCCTCATAACACATGATCTCTCATTGGTGGCTGAGATAGCTGATAAGGTGGCTATCATGTATGCAGGTAAGATTGTGGAGCTAGGGCCATCGGAGAAGATATATACAAATCCGGCACACCCATATACGAGAGGGCTTATGGCAAGCATACCAAGGATCGGAGGTACTAAGGAGCTCTCATGGATACCCGGCTTCCCACCAGATCTTAGGAGCCCGCCTCCTGGCTGTAGATTCCATCCTAGGTGCCCATTTGCAATGGATATATGTAGGAGGGAGGAGCCCCCGTATTTCCAGATAGATAAGGATCATATATCGGCGTGCTGGCTACATAAGGAGGGGGTTACACCTATTAAGCAGTAGAGGTGATCTGGATGAAGATAGAGGAGATAAGTGGTAGGGATGATGTGATCCTAGCTGGTATAGGGGTTAAGATGTATTTCTCACTAGCAAGATCCATAACAGAGATCCTTGCTAGAAGAAGCAGAGTTGTAAAAGCCGTAGATGGTGTCAACATATTCATTGAAAGGGGTAAGGTTACATGCCTAGTAGGAGAATCTGGGTGTGGAAAGACAACCCTTGGAAAGCTTATAGTGGGTCTCTACAGGCCTACAGAGGGCTCTATATATTATAGGCCTTCGGAGGAGCTTTCAAAGATATTGCTAGAGGAGGGAGTACCATATATAGAGAGTAAAGGCGGCCCGATGTTCGATATATCAAGGGTAAGGGGTAGGGCTCTTAAGATGTTGAGGAGGGAGATCCAGATAGTATTCCAAGACCCATACGGCTCTCTAAACCCAAGGATGACTATAAAAGATATTCTGGAAGAGCCTCTGATAATACATGGCTATAAAGATGAGAAGGAGAGGCTTGAGATGGTTATAAAGGCTCTAGAGGATGTGAAGCTAACCCCTCCAGAGGAGTTTCTAAATAGATATCCATTCCAGCTGAGCGGGGGTCAGAGGCAGAGGGTAAACATAGCTAGGGCGATAATACTGGGTCCAAGGCTTGTGGTTGCTGACGAGCCTGTCTCCATGCTTGATGTATCTATAAGGGCTGAGATACTAAAGCTAATGCTAGATCTTAAGGAGCAGAAGAATCTAACATATGTATTCATAACACACGATCTAGCTGTTGCTAACATAATATGCGACTATATAAACGTAATGTATCTAGGAAGGATCGTTGAGCACGGCCCAACAGATGAGATACTCCTAAGGCCTAAGCACCCATATACCCAAGCTCTAATCGCAGCAGTCCCAACACCAGATCCAAAGGGTAGGTGGAGGATAAAGGAGGTTCCAATAATAGGCGAGGTACCTAGTGCACTCTCAATACCGTCTGGCTGTAGATTCCATCCTAGATGCCCATATGCTATGGAAATATGTAAGAGAGAGGATCCACCGTATTTCGAGGTTGGGCCTAAGCACTACTCAGCATGTTGGCTCAACAAGGAAGAAGCGGGTTCCACCTCTAAGCCTCTATAGCTAATCAATATATCGGCTTCCAATATATCTTTTTATGGGAGTATGAGGATAAGGGTTGAGGCTGAGGTAAGGCCTACGGAGGATATAGAGAAGGTTAGAAAGGCACTCTCAAACCTATTTAACCTAGAGAGCTATAGAGTTGCCGAGGTGGGCACATATAAGGTTATCATAGGGGAGTCTAGCTCTATAACATCGCTGCTAAAGATTCGAGAGATAATAGTGAGGGAGAGGATAGCTGATACAGCGAGAAGGATATTTAGTAGAAGTGCTGTTGATAAATATCTATCGTTTAAGATAAATAAGCAGGCAGCATATGCAGGGAAGCTATCCTTTGTAGAAGAAGATAGAGAGAGTAGCATGGGGCCTATAAACGTGTTCATCGAAGCCAAGGATATTAAAAAGCTAATAGACTGGCTAGCTCCAAACACACCTGAGAAGATTGCTAGCGAGGTGCCAAAGGATCTCTAGCTCGACGCCTAGAGCAAAGGTGGATCTAGGTGGGGCTAGAGATAGATATTCCTCCATGGGCTGAGGTGATAGCAGAGGGTAGGGCTAGGATCATAGCTCCTAAGAAAGAACTTTTTCTTAGATCAGATGGTATTTATGAGCCAGCACATGCCCCAGTCTTCTATAACCCAGCTATGGTTTTTAATAGAGACATTGCTATAGCTTTCCTAAACACATATTCAAGGCTATTCGGTAGAATAGAAAGTGCCTCAGATCCTATGGCTGCAACAGGTGTTAGGGGTGTGAGGATAGCTCTCGAGGTTGATGGGATATCTGGGATCATTCTAAACGATATAGATCCTCAGGCATGTAAGGTTATGAAATTAAATATACTTTTAAACGGGATCTCGGGTTTATCTAGAATCTATTGTGAGGATGCTAACCAGCTTATGATATCCCTCTCAAAGTCGGGGATCCATGTTGACTATCTAGACATAGATCCCTATGGATCTCCTGCCCCATATATAGAGAGTGCTATTAAGTTTGCTGGGATAGGCGGGGTTCTTGCGGTAACAGCCACAGATCTCGGTCCGCTGACTGGTAGATATCCCTCTAAGGCGTTTAGGAGGTATAGGGCTCGCGTGGATTCTAGTGTGGATTTTAGGAGGGAGCTTGGCTTAAGGGTTTTGATCTATAGTGTGGTTTCTAAGGCTTCTGAGCATGACATGGCTTTAAAGCCTTTGCTCTCATATTACGCGGATCACTATTATAGGGTTTACTTCTCAATAGATATGGGGGCTTCGAAGGCCGATCATATTCTGGCTAGGACAGGCTATATAGCATTATGTCCATCCTGTGGCTATAGAGAAGCTAATCAGGATATCGCTAGAGGGGTTAGATGCCCTCTATGTGGATCCAACATGACTCTCCTAGGCCCTGCATGGCTAGGATCCCTAGCAGATCCTGAGCTTGCTAGGGGTTTGGCAAGCTCTGTTGATAGATATACTTGGCTTGAGACGAGGGATAGGATTAAATGGCTTGTCTCCCTACTCGAGACTGAGGATCGTATTGATAAGCCTTTCTTCTATAGGATTGATTACCTTGCTAGGCGTGCTAAGGTTAATATGCCTCCTAGGGAGGGGCTGATAGAATGCCTAAGATCTATGGGCTATGATGCTAGTAGAACCCACTTCGATGATATAGGGGTTAAAACAAATGCTGGTTTAGAGGATATAAATAGGTGTTTAAAGCGATAGGGCTATCCAGCATAGATCTTATCGAGAAATGCCTTGCTGAGTGGCTTAGCCGCTATTTGTTTTCCTCTTAACCATATCCCTAATGTTCCTCTCATATGGTGGGTATATGATGCCTAGCTCAGTTATAATCCCTGTGATGAGGTCTGGAGGTGTTATATCAAAGGCGGGGTTTATCGCTTCTGCATCTTCCCTTGTTATGAGGAGCTTACCCATTACCCTCTTAACCTCCTCAGGATTCCTCTCTTCTATAACCAGGTTTTCAACACTTGTTTCAAGATCTATTGTTGATGTTGGTGCAGCAACATAGAAGGGTATATTATGTCTCTTAGCTGCTAGAGCTATCATATATGTACCTATCTTATTCGCTACATGACCTGTAGCTAGGATCCTATCAGCCCCAACTATAACCTTTGAGACCATCCCCCTATACATGAGATAACCCACGGAGTTATCTGTAACCAGCTTCACCGGTATCCCATCCCTCATAAGCTCCCAAACAGTTAGCCTCGCCCCCTGGAGAAGCGGTCTAGTCTCTGTCGCTATAACACTGATTCTCTTGCCCTGCATCCACGCATACCTTATAACCCCTAAAGCGGTTCCGAAGCCGGAGGTTGCAAGGGATCCTGTGTTGCAGTGGGTTAGTATTACGTCTCCATCATCTATAAGCTCGGCGCCATGCTTTCCTATCGCAATATTAGCCTCTAGATCCTCCTTCTGGATCTTGAGGGCCTCATTAATCACAAAGGATCTTATCTCCTCAGCACTATAACCCTTACCAGCCATGCTATAAACGCCATTCATAATCCTCTTAATAGCCCAGAAGAGGTTAACAGCAGTAGGCCTTGTTTTCGAGAGCCTCTGCGCAGCTCTTTCGAGAGAAAGTATAAGCTCCTCTCTAGAACCCCTGCTCTTATATGCAACAACAGCGAGGGCTAGGGCCGCTGCAACACCTATAGCAGGTGCCCCCCTGATCTCAAGCCTTTCTATAGCCTGCGAGATCCTCTCTATATCATCAGATGAATGCCATACCTCTTCATAGGGAAGCCTAGTAACATCGAGCCATACCAGCTTGCCCTCCTCAAATCTAACTGGCATTAGGATATCCATTGCAATCACTAACCACATCTACCCTAAGGCTAATATTTGTTTTTATCAAAGCAGTCTCCAGCCTCTGAAGAGCTATGGTCTCCAAATGGGAAATGGATCAAGATGCCGCGATTGATCGGATCGAAAAAGGAAAGGCATCATCAGGTCTTAAGCTGGTGCGGGGGGTGGGATTTGAACCCACGCAGGCCTACGCCATCGGGTCCTCAGCCCGACCCCTTTGACCTGGCTCGGGCACCCCCGCCCAAATAATATATCTATATATCGAGCTTATAGAGATTTTCCCTGTATACGATCTCAATTTGGTTTTCCTATGGATAAGCATTGCAGCCTATTAAGATCATGGTTAAGGATCTCATATCTATGGCTTTCGAAGCGATCTCGTCTTTATAATCTCTGCCGTTGATATATAGGCTAGCGATGCTATCGATATATGCATTACTGTGCAGTATATACATAAAGATCTTATAATTGCGATCTCGATGTATATGAGGACAGCTATTATTGGGATAGCTGCTATCGACAAGCCCCAGAGCATCTTAAGGATAGATGATAACCTGCTCGTTATATATACCATAGCTAGGGTTGCCGTTAATATGAAATATGCAATAGCCCATATCGAGAGGCTTATACCCATGAATCTAGAATAACTTGAAAGGGCAACCCTTGTACAGGATATATAGCTATTTATATCACAAACACTGCTACCCCCAGAGGTATCTACTATCGATATAACCGCAGCTATGAGGCCCACAAGCGATGGGATCAGGAGCACCGTTCCCTTCAAACTATGCGGCCCAGGTAATATATATGTTATTAGCAGATTATTATCTAGCTCCACCATCTAGAGGATGAAAAGACATAGGAGTTAGGCCTTCATTGCGGTTCACTATGTTTTATATCTCCGCTAGCCCTCACATCCTATTCTCTCTCCACACAGCCTACGGAGCCTATCTCCCCTCGGGGATGTGGAGATCTTCATCAAAGCCATTCCTCCCCGCACTGCTCATCAAGCTTATAGTCCTTGGGTTATGGAGAGTTGATGGGTACATGGCGTTTGCATGTCTCATAGCATTAAAAGGGCTAAGCACAATTAATACAATTAATATTAACAATCATAAGCTTATATGAATTCAAAAACGTAACCTGAGGCTATATCTATTATTAGCTAGTTCTATATCCTCTATCTCGGTCTAGGTGATTAGGGTTGTCCACTCCTCATTATCCTAAAGAGCTGGGCTTTTAGATTAATAATTTAGCAGATCTAGTTTAGATGCTCTAGATCTTCATATTCTATTCTGAAAGGGCTGAGGTTCTTTGGTTATGATCTAGTTGATCCTCTATATGTATCCATGGTTTATATACCCTTTAACCCCGTATATACTAGAAAGCACTATGAAGATCGGGTTTCTGGGGCCTGAGAAGTCATTCACTTGGGAGGCTGCTGTGAGATCCCT
>JAWAXC010000027.1 GCA_038897115.1 Sulfolobales archaeon
ACAGCAATCACAGCAATCGCAATAATAACAGCATCAATGATCAGAACAAGAAAGAAACAATAGAACCGGTTAGCGAGGCTGCGGTAATTACTGATACTGCGGTAATTACTGATACTGCGGTAATTACTGATACTGCGGTAAGGTAGTGAGGTAACGCTATGTGATTAATGTGGCATTTTATTTATATACCCCGTTAGCAATGTATGTTTTGGTGGGTAGATGATTAAAGATCTCCTCGGGTACAGGTTAATCGATTCCGTGGTGAAGCAGATAGGTATTGAGAGGGCTGAGCTGTTGGTGCAGGGGATACTCGCTGATCATTATAACGAGCTAAAAGCATACCTCTTCGAGCACGGATTTACATTGCTCAGCGAATTCCTCGAGAGCGATGTCGAGAAGGTATCATCTGTCTTCTCATATATGGCACTTACAGCTGCCCTGCCACTACGGCTCGTGAAAATAGATAAAGATAACATAAAAAGGTTTGCGAGGAGAGCTACGGATGTTTATGAGTGGCTATATGGTACATATGAAAAGCAGCAACATGCTGCGACACATGTTAGTGTGTTCCTGAGGTTCTCACTAATGCGTGTTATAAATCTACTTGATATGCTGGCAGATGGGAAAATAGGCCCTGACGATATCAGGAGTATGGATGTCTACAACGCGTTCGTGGTCGGATCCTTTTTAAAGGCTGTAGCGATATGCGATATATACGAGAAGACCAGCAAGTACATGGGGAGCGGGGGTTCATGCTTGCCACCAGATATAGCTATTTTGTTCTCGTACGCCCTGGGAGAGCCCCTTACAAAGACGATCCCAGAGATAGTTAGTGTTAGGCTTGTGAAGTCAGATGTAGTGCTAAGGCTATATATTATTGACATGGGGGTGAGGAGATGATCGAGCTGAAGATACATGATATACTCAGGTATTTGTGGATAAGATTTGTTGATGATACAGATATATTTAGCATAACAGCGAAGGACAAGATCTTCTACACAGCACCGACCGATATATATTCCGCAGTGATCAGGGATCTCTTCTTCGAAACATCCCTACACCTACACAGGTATAAACTAGGTATGGTGGAGGGTGTGGGAGTTGATCTGATATCAACGTTAAAGGACACATCGATAACAAAGACAGCCGGGCTCGCCATGGCAGCGGTATATTGCCTGATGAACCTCGGCGTTGCAAAATCCGTGGTCAGGGCTGACGAGCTTTTGAAGGAGGTTCTGTCGATCTACGATGCACTCGGGGACTATAGGTATATATTCGATCGCAGGACGGGATTTGTTGTACCTATTCTTTCGAAGAAGGGGAGGGATGCCAGGGATAGTCTCAATATGCTGAGACTCGGCATAGCAATCAGATCACTTGTACTCGCGAACATGTTAAAAGAGACACTTGGGGAGAAACTCAGCATGGATCTCGGTGTGCTTGCACTCGAGCTATTGAATAGCCTAGTCAATAGCCCAACACCAAGGGTTAGGGATCTATTCAGGCACTATACATTCGAAATCAGGTTTAAAGACGAAAACAAAAGAAGATTATATGCACATACATATATATTGAAACTAGCAACACAGCTGGGATAAGCTTTGGACTTCAACAATAATTCGGCTTAATCTTTAGGGGTGGTTGGTTGGTTGAAGGGCCCAACTATATGTGTTGAGAGCCTCTCCGGATCCGCCGCTGAGAATCGACAGCCACTATGTGTTCCATTCAGAATAGACCCCGGGGTCACTCTTGTGCTTGCGGGGAATAGCTATGGTAAGTCCTTTGCCGCGAGGATCATCCACGAGATCTTCGCATATACAGGGAATCTACAGAGCAACGTCCTGGTCGAGGAGCACAGGGTAGAGGTTGAGAAGGGTAAAGAGGTTACGGTGGCGAGGGTCAGGGTTCACAATCCAGGCGAGATCCTGGATCTCTTCAAGAGGTACATGCTCTTCAACTTCGACCAGGATAACCAGTACAGCGGTCTCGGGATCTTCGTATCTGAGGATGCGATGAGATATGTTGCTAGAAACAAACCAGCCCTTACAATGTTTCCGGAGACACCGAGCACGTTCCTTGATAGGATGATCGATGGTGCGTTGAAGACCTTCGATATTCTTGGATTCGATAAGGAAGCAAGTGCTAGGATTAAGAAACTGCTTGAGAGAAAGAAGAGGATATTAGATGCATTTGCAACAGAGCCAGGGAAGAGGAGGATAAAGCCACGGGACGCGGATGAGGTTGCTGCACAGAGATTGCTTGAGGAGCTGAAGGAAGAGGCTGATGAGCTGAGCAATAGGTTGGATGAGCTTAGGTCTGAGCTCGCAGCGATATCCGAGATCGATATAAACACTATATCGAGGGAGCTTGAGAGGAGGAAGATGAAACTTAACGAGCTGAGGAATGAGAAGAGAAGGATTGAGGAGGAGCTGAATAGCGTGGCATCGAAGCTCGGGATCAGCGTAGATTATAACAATCTGGGGGCATTCGCAGACACAGTATCTGTGTATAGATCTAGCATTGAAAAGAAGCGGAGGGAGATAGAGGAGGAGATCACAACAGTAGAGTCTATAATGGCGAGGGTGAAAAATGCCTCGGACACGGTATCAAGCATGGTTGGAAATGTTGTTATAGATGATAAGGAGAAGAGGGTAAAAATACCGCAGCTCGAGACAACGATTGCTGTGATCAAGAGTAAGATCAACGAGATATCGAACATAAAGCTATACGGTGGTGATGCTGAAACGATTAGCGATGTTAAGAAAAGCATTGATGACGCGGCATCTATGTGCACAAAATATGGGGATGCATGCAGAGGTCTTGATTCACTTGCATCGTTATTAACAGTTGTTGCCGATATGCTTGGTAGAGCTGAGATAAATACCAGAGATCTTGACAATGCTGTGATCAGGCTGAGGTCAGCTGTTGATGATCTTGAGAAGGCTGCTGAGAGGCTTGGGAGAGAGCTGTACACAAAGATCTACAGGGATGTCATTGCAATCAAGAAGGAAGCCCAGATTGTGCTATCTAGCATCGAGACAGTGCTGAATTCGCTGAGGAATGAGAAGGAGAAGCTTGAGAGCAACAAGATCGATGTTGATGTCTCCTCACTGGTGGATAGATATAGCACGTTGACAACGGAGATCAGCAGGGTTGAGGAGGAGGTAAAGCGTCTCGAGGAGGAATATAGGAAAGCCCTAGCTAGTGCTAGCGATGACAGGAGGAAGAGGATTGTGAATGAGATAGAGTCGATCGAGAGGAGGCTTAAAGAGATCGAGAGCCAGATAGCGAAGATCGAGGCTATGAGGTCACCGAAGGATGAGGAGGCAATAACAGATGAGGATCTCGGGAGCATCAAATCATATGTGGACGGCTGTAAAGCTATATTCGAGAGGTTCTATGAGACGCTTCTGACAAGATATATTGAGAGCAACAGGGAAAGGGTTCTCAGCCCGAGGATCATGAGCACGAGCACATATATATCGTACCTAGTATCTGTGTCGGTTGCGTTCAACTATCTCCTGAACCGCTTCCTATCAGACTATATAAGGATCCGCTGGGGCTTTGACGGGTCAATACCCCTGATCATCGACATACCAGCTGCATATGATACCGAGCATCTGAAGACCCTTGTAGAGCTGCTATACAGATACGCAGTCGAGAACAACGTGAGGGTATATATATTCTATGTCAGCGACAGGCCATTGGTGATCAATATAGGGAGTAAGGAGGAGCTGGATGAGGCTCTAAACACCCTCCAGACGATCTAAACAGCTAGTTTATATCCCCTGGGTGTTTTCTCCAAGAGCTTGTTCTCTGTGAGTATCCAGTATAGTTTCTTCTGCTTGTCATCTAGTGAATCCTCTCCCTTCTTCTCAAGCACATCGAGGAATGTCTCGAGGTAGTCCTTGTGGATCAACAGCGTGTCCGATGACCCCTGTATCACTATCGCTCTTCCGCTCCTCTTTATAGCATCTATTATCCTTGCCTTTGCATCACCCCTAGCCTTGATCTCAGATGCGAAGATATAGCCCTGCTCTGCTAATATATCTATTGCAGTCTTACCGCTACGTTTAGCCCTCCTCTGTCCCTGTCTCTCTCCCTTCCCCTTTCCTGATCTTATTGCCTCCTCGAGTGCCTCGATCCTCTCGATTGTGTTTGAGAGCATTGTCTTTAGTTGCATAACAACCGATTCTATCTCCTCAAGCTTCTCATATACATCAGTTATTTCCACATCAGCCCTAGATACTCTCCTCCTAAGCTCAGGCATATATACCACCCAATCTATATGCCATAATTAGCTTCCACCTATTCTGTATCTTCTATTCTATATGAGATTTGCTGTTCTAGTTAATTATGGCATACAGACTCCCACGTACCTCCATATCTATCTTTTAGCTCTCTTATCATTGTGTGTACAGCGTATGCAAGGTCTCTGGAGACTATTGCTATTGCTGCCTCTAGCGATTCCTGTGAGCTTACATTCATGCTGCCAACTATTACTGTGTCATCTGCTGCGTATACCTTCATATGAAGAGATCTGCCTCTCGAAAGCCAGACATTGACGCCTCTTCTCCCGAGCACCCTAGCTGTTCCGCAGTTATATCTCTTTGCATTCTCTCTAACCCCGTCTAGGATTACCAGGACATCAACGCCTCTCCTAGCAGCACTGATTAGTGCTGTTCTGATCCTTGCTGCGGCTGGGCTTGACCTTGTAAGGGTTATCACGAACGAAGCCACAGTAACTATCCTCGATGCGTTCTCAATAGCAGATGCTATTGTCGATAACACAGACTGCTGTGAGAAGCTGGATATGAGCGATACCCTGGGGCAGGAGTCTATGCAGAAGGGGCCTAGGCAGAGCTCCTCGAGACCCATGATCCCCAAGATGGTTTCGAGGAAAAAGGGCTTTTACCACGCTGATACATAGCTGGATATCTATGAGCACTGCTATAGAGTCGATGCTGTCTATAGCAGCCTTCGTACTCCTACTCTCAGCGGTAGCAGGTGCCCTCACAATCGGATTCTCATCGTACTACACATCTATATCCCTCTCAAAGGATATAGTTGCCAAGTCAAACGAGAGGGTTAGGGCCGCGGCCATGTTTATGGGTGTAAACCTCTATGTCGGTGTGAGGAACACAGGTGTTCTTGACGAGACCATAACCAGGATCTATGCTATATATCCATGGTATGGTAGCTGGACAATCTGGAGCGGATCCCTAACCCTATCGCCTGGCAACTACTATATATTCGGGCCATTCCTAACATATACAGCACCTTCGCATGTTGTTGTTGAGACATCGAGGGGTGTCTTCGCAGCAACCCCGGTATATATCCTCTCCACGGGTGGTGGGTATATAGGTGCGGCGGCACCAACAGATCTCTGGCCCGAGACCTTCGCAGTAAACCTCGGCTTCGTATATATGACTATCTCGACAACCGGGTATTTCATAGCGTTCGCAACATATTCAACCAAGAACCCATATGGATCCGATGTGTTCTCATCAATAGCACCTGTATCGGAAATCACCAAGGGGCAGGGAAACAGGTTCACCCTCGCCCAGATCTCCCAGACAGGCTGGGCAACCCATGAGGCCGCAGCAGTTATGAGGGATAACAGGAAGGGGTATTTCTCGGGGGTCTCGATGAGGGTTGCCGGCTGGTATCAATCCCTCGATGTAGCTGTATGTACTGGCTATGCATTCGAGACCGAGGCATCGTTTCCAGCGGTGCTATCCGCCTCCCCCGGCGGTGTTTTCATGAGGTATTCAAGCAGGGGATCGCTGAACCTGACATACTTTGATGCTGTTGTTCTCAGCAGAACAATAGATCCCAGATATGTTGCCACAAGCCTGCTCAGCGGATCCTCTGGCACATCCATGAGCCCGGGTGCCGGCGGCGTTGTATACCTCGTTGTCCTGAGGTGCTTCAAGATCAGCTATGAATATCCGAGGCAGATGTATATAGAGGTCAGGAGCGGCGGGTATAGCGATTACTACCGTGTATATGCTAATGGTCAGTACCTGGGCTTCGGGATAGCTGTTCAGCTAAACCCCGTGATCACTGGGACGCCTACGTGGGAGACCGGGTATCCTGCTGTAGCTGTTAGCTATATACCTCCGGAGACCCTTCTAGAAATGACACTCCTATCATAGGGTGGGATATTTGGAAGCGGCGTCCGCTGTTTTGATCACAGCTGTGGCTGCTATAGCTATTGCGATTGCTGTCTCTTCTTTCTACGCTATACAGTACTCGCTATCTGTGTTCATAGTCCCATCCTCCATAGCATGTGTGTACTCAGCAGATAGATTCCCCGATGGCACGCTCAGAATATCTGTTAGCGTTGCGAACACGGGCGGGGCAGCAGCCACGGTATCCGCTGTGGCTGTTCTAACAACACCTAGTGGCTATTACTTCTTCGAGAGCAATAGAACCGTGATACCCGGTGGATCTACATCGATAATGTATATATATGTCCCGCCCCCGTACAGCACATACGGATCTATATACCTTGTAGTCGCATCATCGATCGAGGGTGTGTCCGCCAGGTGCAGGGGATAAAAACTATTCTATTTTTACCTCCTTCTTCTCCTCTCTCGCTGTGCTGTTTTTGAGCATCTCATCCAGGATCTTTATGTTTCTCTGTCTAGAGACAATAGATCTATATGTTGAGACCAGCCTTGCAAGCTGTCTATCCATTTCAACATGGTTCTCAAGCTCTTGGAATAGATGTTCGAGGGGCTTCATATAGATCCACATGGCTTCGCATCTGAACATGGATATCGCTGGTGACTTTACACTCCTGCCCGGCACGACTAGGGATGTGATTGCGAATGTCTGTGTAGATAGTATCGCTGATAGTATATCCTCCACCTTGTTCGGTATATAGCCCTTCTTATGGAGCATGTTCAGAAGATCCGTGTATATATAGCTTAGCTTTGAGAGAACAGAGCTATATGATTTCGCGATCGTCTGTATAATCCTCACCCTCGCCATCTTCCCATCGATCTGAAGCCTAAGATCTAGTAGGTTTGCTGTTGTGCTTGTGTATTTACCCACAACATCACCTAGCTTGAACTTAATCGGCTTTACATAGTAGTCCCCGTACCACCCCTCCTGGATCTTTGTTAGTATCGCTGATATCTCCTCCTCAGATGCCTCCCTATATCCTGTCATGTAGTCCACCATATACTTATCTCCTGTTGGTGTCAGCACTGCATCTACATCCTCCTGGATTGCTACTATCGCTCCTCCCCCAACGACATCGTAGATCTCTGACATTATATCGTAGCTAGTCATAGCGGGGTCGCTGAGGATCAGTGTGTGTTCGATCAATTCGTTGTTATCTGAGAACGCGTATAGTATCACCCTCTTCTTATTATAATAATCTGTATATATCGTTGCATCGTATACATATAGCATGTTGGACACCGCATTACTCTATCTTTGTTATTAATGTCTTCCCAGCCTCCTCCTTAGCTGCAGACCCTCCCCTCAGGGATCTCACTAGGTTCTCCCCACCAGGCATCATAGCCTCCATATCCTCCAGCAGCTTGTCCCAGCAGCCGCCGCATGCAGCGTCGGCCTTCCTCAGGATCGATGTGAAGTCTATGAACACATATGGTATGATCAGGTTTGGCACGCCTAGCATCGGGTTCGTTATCACATCTATGCCGTCCTCAGAGCATGTCCGTGCCTTATACAGCTTGCTAACCCAGTGGATCCATGGGCTCTCCCCATTACCCCTCCTGCTCATCATAACGGTTCCAAGGAATGACATGAGGTCGTTGAACAGGATCATCAGGTTTGTTGTGCTCATCCTCCTCTGAACGATGTAACACTGCTCCCCAACCCTAGCTTTTATAATGCCCGCTTTCGGTGGCTGGATCAGCATTCTAACGGCTAGCTTAGCACTAGATATAACGGCAGATGCCTCCTCCAGAGGGACTGGCTCTGGCTCTGAGAGTAGCTCTACAACCCTTCGAGACTCTATCCTAGCAGACACCTTGACAGGGGTGAAGCTCTCTATATACCTCGATATCTGCTCGGCGGCGTCTGCATATACATCCACCTGCATCATAGATCCATTGACCACTGCCGCGGCAGCCCTCCAGGGCACGGTAGTTGGTTTTGCGATGTCAAAGACCAGTATCTCCATCTCAGACAAGGGGATACCCAATCAATAGATTGAAAAAAGCTAGGTTTGCTAGAGCTTTGCCTCTTTTTTCTCTATGCACATCAGCCTCGCATCCGCCGCCGCTAATACGAGGCGGTCGTATTCATCTGGTACTAGTCGCGAGAATGCATCTATTAAATCCTCGTATCGGATATCAAGGCAGAGTAGCCTTGCCATCAAAGCAGTTAGATCCACCTCTGATGACTTCGATATCTCATCCTTTATCTTCCTGATCTCCTCCTTGTATAGATGCGGCCTATCCCTCCACTCCTCAGGCACGCTGATCATCAGGTTGTCGAGCACAGCGAGCAGGGATCTCATGCTAACTATAATCCTAGCAGCCTCTGTCTCACCAGCCCTCCCACCCGCACCAGCACCGGCTCCTCTAGAAGCTGCTGCCAAAGCCCTCCGAATAGGTGCAGAGCACGGATAAGGTTATGCGGCTCTGACCTCTTCCTCGCCTTGGTGGTGGTTTTGCTGGATTGAAAGTTTAAAAAATCATGCTAAGATCTTCTTGTTTTCTTCGAAGAAGCTGTGGATATGAAAATAGCTATCTTCTCGAGCTCGTTTCTATGGTTTCTCAGCAGATGCTCCTCCTTCTCCTCATCACCTGCTATGCTTGCACCGCAGATAACACATATATCTATATCACCGTATGGCTGGAACAGGGGCGGGATTCTATATGCTATCTCAACCATTCTTCTGGAGCCGTCTCCACAGATCGATCTATATGTCTTTATGATATCCTCTATATCCTCGTGATCGCTCCCCGGGTATTTGTCCAGGCCGGATAGATGGTCTATGATCATTCCTAGGATCTTGCTCCTGCCTGAGGAGGCTATGAGTGCCAGCCACCTTGCACAGCTGTTGCTCATGACCCCACCCCATGTAAACATGGAATATATAAGCTGGGCAGCAATGGCAATCTAAGACTCCAGACCGCCCATCACTGCGATGGGCGGGGGGATATTGAAAGGGCATTACTGGGTGGTGTGAGATTGAGGGGTCTGCGAAACAATCCTTCTTATCTCTTCGAGTATCTTCTTCACCTCATCCACCTCCCCCCTCAGCTCCTTCACCTCCGAGGCTAGCTCCCTAGCAGCTCTCTCAGCCGCGGCGGCCTTCGCCTCTGCTGTTGCAACCCTCTTCGTAACCTCCTTAGCCCCTATTGGGATCACCAGCCTCGATGCTCTGAAGAGCCTCCTCGCAAGTGTCTCCGCAGCCTCTGGGGTTATAGTCATCTCCACAACCTCGTAGTCCCCATCCCTGATTATATCTATCTTGTGCCTCGATATCCTCAGAACTATAGACCCATCCCTTACAAAGACATCAATCAGATATGCGTCCTGCCTGCTCAAACACACCACACCTATAAACATCCTGGAATAAGTGAGATGCTGTAACCCCTTAAACATGGGCTATCTAATGGGTATCTATATGGGTGTTAGGGATGCTATAAGGTTCCTCGTGGCAAAGGCTATGTGTGGGAAGGAGAATGTGCTCATGGCTCTGATGGAGTATGCCAGGTTCAGCGACAGTCTCAGCGTGATAGCCGATCGATACGGTATCTCGAAACACACACTCAGAGGGACTATGAGTAAGTTGAAGACGCATGCAGGTAACAACGGAGTAGCCATAACCCTTATCGAAAAAGCCATCCCAGAGATCATGGGTATGGGTGTTGAAAGGGTTATCGAGACGCGAGACGGCATCCCATATTGCAGGCGGTGTAGAACCTATATAATCAATGTGTTTCCAGAGGATCACCTTGTTAAGAAACACCAAGATGAGCTGGATAACATAGTATCCGAGGTTATAGAGAGGATCAGGTCTAAGAGAAATTCGAATGTCAGAGCAGTTTCTGCATGATCTATATATTCTCTGTTTCTGAGCACCGTTCGCCCGAGAGCGGTTTGAGCCGCCCTCGGGTTCATCTCGGTCTCCCCGGGCCCCTCACCGCGGTTCAACCACGGATCTCGGAAACCCGGGGTCACCAATACATATAGCTTATCTGGATTATAAGTTATTGGAGCACCCACCCTCCATAACCCTGTTTATTGCTCTGTAGAACGAGCTGAAGGATGCCCTCATACCGAGTCTGGATAGGAATTCGAGGAAATCCCTCTCCTCGGACACGAATCTCTTCCACGCAGACCTGATAGACTCCCCGCCTGCTATGCTTGCAACATATCTCTCCTCAATCCTTCTACACGCCTCCACAGCGTTGCCGACATACTCTATATAGTATTTCAGCATAGATGGTGCCGGGCTTCTAACATTCCCACCTCTACGCTCTATACTCCCTTTACTCTGGGCTGTCCTCTCGATCGCAGCTGCTATCGGCTCTAGCCATGCCTCGGCAGCCCTTCTGGATATCCTGCATGCCTCCAGGATAACGTCTAAGCCCTCTGCACCCTGTATTCTTACGCATATGCCTCTCCTCATAGCGTCCACAGCTGCCTTTGCAACCCAGCGTGCATCTACTTGATCCTCTATGCCCGATATAACCATGTTTTCATCTCCGACAAGCATGGCTATTCTAACAGCTGTTTCAAACAGCCTCTTCCTGGATCTCTCGCTATCGGTGCCCCCATACACGGCTATGCATATATCGCTGTCAATGCACTCCGCTGGCGGGCTGCTGAGGGATAGCACGACAACCATTGTTTCAGCCGCCAAATATTTTCCTCTGAAACAATTGCTTGTTACTCTGGGGATCTCTGAAACAATGAATGTTACATTTGTTGATCCTCTGTTTCACCGATCCACCATTGTTTCACCCTGAAACAACGAGATCACTGAAACAATGGGTCGCCAAGCTATATGCTTAAGCGGCATGCATAGATTAGTCGGGGGTATCTCTGAGCTGGTTCTACACAAACATAGGTTTGAAGAAGCTCCACAGCCCATACTATATAAACGATCTCTCTGTTAGGAGCCCAAGGATCATGACAATCCCGGAGCCAGGTTCAGGGCTGCTCATACCTGTGAGCTCAGGCATAGTCCCCAGGGATGTCGATAGGTACTCGATATACATCGGTAACACGAAGATCAGGAACCTTCCGTACTACTACAACCCATTCGCACCTGTGAACCCTATGTTTGCTATACTGGGGAGCCCTGGGTATGGGAAGAGCGAGCTTCTCATGAACCTCATACTAAGGCTCAAGATGAGGAACCCGATAGATCCCCCGGTGATCATAATAGATCCTCAGGGGGAGTATAAGAGGGTGCTGAGCCACTTGGCAAGGCTGGGGATACACGGTGTGGAGCTCAGAGTGGGTGTGGACTCGTATCTAAACATATTCGACAGCCCTGAGGGTGTGAGCTACCAGTTCTGGGTATCCAATGTTGTTGTCCCATCTATACGCGAGGCTCTCAACATAGCACCTGGACAGGCTGCTAGGATGGATTCCCTTATGAAGAAGATCATCTTCAAGGTCTATCACCATCAGAAGGGCTACAAACCATCGGATCCCAGCACGTGGAGGGAGGTTCCAACCCTTCTAGATGTTGTGAGGGAGATAAGGAGCGAGATAGCTGAGGAGGAGCAGAGGAGGGAGCAGAGGAGGAGTAGGGGGAGGATCCAGAGCCTCAACTCGCTGTACGATAGACTCGGCAGATGGGTATTCGGGATCGGGACTGACTACTTCTCAAGAGCAGCATCTATACCGATTGCACAGCTCCTAAACATACCAGTTACCGTTATAAATGTCAAGCATCTCGAGGCTGAGGCCAGGAACCTAGTTATACTATATATATTCAATGTATTATACCAGCTCATGAAGACAATGCTCCCGGTCAAGAACACAATAAGGGTTGTGTTCATAGTCGATGAGGGCTGGATCCTTCTTAAGAAGACCAGGAGCGGCGAATCACCCCTAGAGATCCTGATCAGGCAGGCTAGGAAGTATGGCTTCATGGTCGGTGTTGCTACTCAGAAGTTCGATGATCTCAGCGAAACGATTCTAAGCCTTGTTGGAACCCTCTTCATCTTCAACCCAAACGATCCGAAGGTGGTGGACTACGCTAAGAAGGCTGGCGTGCCTGAGAAGACTGCTAAGGAGATACTTAATCTTGAGAGGGGATGGTGCCTCGTAAGATCCCTATGGGCTACTAAGACAAATGTTGAGAACCCGAATGCAGCCTTCTTCGTCAAGGTTGACAGCGAGGTAGACCCGGGGCTGAACATAGTATCGCCCAGGACAACAACACCTACGCAGTTTGTGAGGCTATCAGAGTCCATGGCCCTTATAAACGAGTTCACAATATCTGACTAGATAGCCAGGATGATATATAATAGTTGGCAAACCTCGCCTTTGAAGGCGGGGTTAGATTTTTAAGCCCCCAATCCATTTGCTAGTTAGTAGCCCCCATAAAGGGGGGTAACGCCCGAGACCCCAGCGAAACCCCGCCTTTTAAGGCGGGGAGGGGGTCATAGCATCTTCATAGCCTCCTCCGAGAGCTCTGAGCATGAGTCCCTGTCGATCAGCATTGATTTTATCTTCATCATAGCCCTCCTGATCAGCGGCTCCAGCCTCCTCCTGACAGCCTCTGTAAGCATCATAGCTGTGTCAGAGCCACCGCTTGATCCCTGGCTGGAGAGGGGGTCTATAGCTATGGAGTAGTGGGCGTTGGATGCAAGGTCTATGTAGCTGACCGTCATATCATATCTACACACAGCGTCATTGAAATCTATCTTGATCGATATATGCTCATACCCCTTCTCAGCATTGACAAGTATAAACGAATCAGGGGCTACCGTGGCTGAGCACCCGTCTACCCCGAGCTCGAGGAGCGGTCTGCATAGGAACTCAGCAGCACTATCCTCATACCACCTCCTGCTTATAGCTATCTCCATATCCAACCCAACATATCTCCGGCGAAAAGCGTGTTGCTAGCTAAATCCCTGCGTGGAATCTCTGGTGGTGCTGCTACATGCCATTCCTACCATTCCTGAGAAAGGGTAGGGGCTCTTCGGAGGCCAGATCATCGGAGGCTAAGAAGGAGGTGGTGGAGGAGGCTGCACAGAGGCAGCAGCCCCAGCCAACTGCGGGCTTGGATGAGGGGCCTCTCGTCATAGCCTTCTCCTCTACCAAGGGTGGGTGTGGGAAGAGCCTTCTAGCCACTGGATCTGCTTTCATAGCCTCTGCCGCCGGGGAGAAGGTTTTGATCGTGGATCTAGATATAACGAATATGACCGCAACAATGATAACCATTGGGAGCCTCGGTATGAGGAGTGAAGAGCTCTATAGCAGGATATATAAGAGCGTGGTGGATATAAAGAGATTCTCCTCTGTAGGGCTTCTGAAGGAATCGCTCAAGATATTGCAGGCGATGGAGCAGAACAAGAGGCTAGTCATAACCAAGGAGATCGGCGGGCCACCCTTTGTCAGAAGCGATGTCCACGGCCTCTTCATACCAGCCCCTGGGACTGAGCATAGAGAGCCTGTTCCACTAGCATATCTAGGGGATATATATTTCATCCCAGCCGCTCCCCTGAGCATAGCTGAGTTCGAGAGGGAGAGGTTCTTCGATATGCCTGCTGATGAGCTGAACGAGCAGGTTGCTGCTATGGTTCAGGTTCTGAGGAAGATCGCTGGTGAGCTAGGGATCACAAGGGTATTCATAGATCTCCCTCCAACGGATAGGCTTAAGATCCACAAGCCATCCTACAAATGGATCCAGGTGGCTGCTGAGAAGAGCGACACCGTCTTCCTGGTGACGGAGTATGTGTCATCTGGGGAGGTTACCCCGGCGGAGATCATAGGTTTTGTCGGGAGCTTCAGAGGGTTTGACGGGATTGTCGAGAGGAGCGGTGGGATAATAGTGAACAAGGTAGACCCATCGATCCTATCCGGCTCAGATGGCTTCACATCGACGAGCATATATAGCTTCCTGGGCAGGGGCTTCCCAAAGGCATCCTCAGCCGGCAAGATCTACGCTGTCCCCTACGACCCCTCTTGGTCTGAGTATAAGCAGTACACCTCAAGACAGATCCACCCGATCTTCATAATGTTCAGGGGAGCCGGGGCAGCACTGACGAAGATCCTGCTGAGGGAAGGGGTCATAACAAGGGTTCCAGGGTCTAGATGATGCAGGGGACAGGGAGCAGGGGTTTTCTAGAGAGGCTAGGCCCTATAGTTGGCTTCGCGTTAATGGTCTCGATGCTCATCATATCCCTCATAATCTATTTCACACCCCCACCAGTATCTCTTAGATTCGACACGGCATCTATAGAGCTCACCGAGAGCGGCTATGTCCTGAGGGCTGTTCTTAGAAGCCCCAACCAATCTATATACATAACGGGCGTCGACATCGGTGGATCCACTGTTCTAGCCGGTGTTTGGGCTAGACCAGGCGAGTTTGTCTCTATACCCCTCAGGGTGTCCTACCCACCGCAGTCCCTCTATATATATTCTTTTGGATCTAGGAGCAACGAGATAAAACCATATATCGAGAAATATAGCAGCGGGCTGTGGGGCGTCTACTCGGTCAATCTAAATGGCAAGGGATACATAGCTATCAACGCAACATCAACCGAGAGGTATGTTGTCATCGCTAAGGGTGTGCCCGATGGCAGGGCATGCTATGTAGTCCCTGAGAAGGGGCTTGCAAGGGATATATCCAGCTTTGTCCCGGGCATAGACAGGATCGATGCCTCGTCATCCCCACCGGTCTCTGTTCTCGCCAACTGCACGAGGATAGCTTTCCTCGACTCCTACCCATCAATAGATCTCCTCTCCATCATAAGGAGATCCTGGTATACACCCACGATATACATAGGGTTCTCGGGCACCGAGGGTGTTATATCTCCATACGAGATCTATGTCTCGAACAGCACGCTGGCTGTGAGGCGTGGATCTGGCTTTGACTATCTCTTCAACAACATATCATGCCTGAGACCCCTAGCAGGGGAGAGGCTCTCGATCTCCGGTGACAGGGAGCTGGCCATAGCAAGGATCCTGGGCTCCGGCAATCTCAGGCTAGCGTTCTTCCAGCCAGTTGCCAGCTGCATGTCACAGGTGCGATATGTATTCATATCATATGCCAGTGGGTTGCCAGCTGTTGTATATCTATCAAACCACGTGGCCGTCATAGGTGCTGGGACACCTGTTGGTCTTGGATGGGCAGCCCTTCTAGACCTCCTCTCAGACGATATCAACCTGATCAGTGTTTTCTATGGAACACCTTATAGGGGTATAGCTTTCTTCGGCCCCCTTCCACAGTATAAGAGGGTCGGGGTTATAGTGATGACCCAGAGCGGGGATATCCTGGGTGCTGGTGTCTCTAACTCGGTGTCTGTGGAGGCTAGATGCTCCAGCGATATCTGCACCGCAGCCATAGGTGTTGGGCTCCCCGCCTCCGACTCCTACCAGCTTGAGGTCTACATGGCATCCTATAACTCATCTATCCTCGGGCTCTTCTCAAGGGCATATGGTAGGCCCCCCTTTTCAATAGATCTTCCGAGGACTGAGGGTCTATATATAGTGAGGCTCTCGGGCCCGGATAACCTGTATCAAGCCGCTCTGGGCTATATGGAGCCCCCGAGATATACATACGAGCTCAGCCCGATCTACGAGTTCTTCACCCTGAGAGTAGCGTTGAAGGAGTCACAGGCTAGCTTTACAAAGACGTGGATGGTTATATCGGGGTTCTCGGTTGATGGCATGGATATCCCGAGGCCTCCCGGGCCATCTGCTCTCTATATATATAGCGGCCCTCTCGTGGGCTATATAGAGGTTCCTGTGAGCCATATATATGAGGATCCCAGGTTCTTCCTGTCAATAGCTGTGCTGGCTATCTTCACAGTAGCTGTTATAGCCTCTATGAGGGGGAGGTATAGGAGGGTTGAGAAGCAGGTAACACTCGTTATAAGGGCATCTCCCAAGCCCATGCCGAGGACTGGGGATGATGTCCTCCTGGCAGCTATAAACGCTAGATATGGATGCACAGATGATATTGAGGTATCATCACCATCACCGACCCCAGAGGCTGTCGCGGCGATATATAGCTCTATAGAGTCCATGGTTAGCGAGAAATCAATAGAGGCTCTATCAGCATACTCTGAATCTGGGTTGGTCATCGCCCTCTCGCTCCAGAACCCATGGGGCTGCCTTCTATACAGGCTTCTAAAGAGGAGTGGAGAGCTTGTTGGCATACCGGTTGAGAGGATGTTCAGGGTGATAGATGCACAGGGCGTCTCCTTCCTCTCCCTGGCAGATGCAGCTGCAACCCTTGGAGAGCCTCCCTCAGCATCTATCAACCTGTATTTCTTCCAGAGACAGCCTGGCGAGGCCGGTGTTGTGGAGGCTCTCTCAAGGCTTCTATCAGCTATATACATGATATCCTCTGCGTATTCCGATTTCAACGCGAATATGGGGCCTGGAAGGATAGCGGCTCTATATCTCGTGCCTCTCCCAGATGACTATCTAAGGGCTGCCTCGCTGCTCTACGGCTTGATCCCGATAGAGATAGCCGATCCAGAGGAGTATGCCAGGGAGTCATCCAAGGTGAAGGCATCGATAGAGGCTATGCTACCACCACAGGCTGTCAATGGAGCATCTATCCTGGGTATCAGGGAGAAGGCTGTTGAGATGCTATCACACTTTGCAATCGCAGTCGCACATCCCCTGGAGCTGAGCTCAACATTCACATCCCTACACACATCCAGGGAGGATGCCAAGATCGCTATCGAGTTCTCAATAAACTACCACTATATATTATATAAGGTATATTCCTCTAAGGGGATCTAGTGCTTTGAGAGCTTATACATTTATCCTTACTTAGTGGATGGAGATGGAGGGAAACGGCAGGGAGAGGAGAAAGATACTAGTACCGTGTAGGGATGATGATGTGGACTGCATGGACACCCTTCTATCTGGTATTATGACTGAGTTAAAGAACATAACACTAGATAACATAATAAATGATAGGCATGTGAAGATATCTGTGGAGATCGATGGTGAGCCGGGTAAAATCAGGTACGAGGTTCTGCTAGACAAAAACTGGAGATTAATTGTTCCTAAGGATAGCCTTGACTGGGCTATGTCTATTCTTGAGGGGCTAGGACTGCTTAGAAGAAGAGCTATTTCCCCGCAGAACCATGTTGATCGGAGGAAGAGCCTCGGGATAATATAGGTTTATATCCTAGGAGCACCTCAGAAGATCTTGTGGTTCTAGCCAGCCTCATCACCTCTGAAAAAGCCTTTTCAAGGGATTCTACAGCTATATCCATGTATATCCTCTGTATAGTCCCCTCTGGATATGGCTGTCCATCGATCAACCCGTGCTCCATGATAGGCTCTGGGGATGTCTCCTCGCTGAATAGCCTCTGAAGCCTCGCCTGTGCCTTTGAAACCCTGAATATCTCGGGCAGAATAGATATTAAAAGACTAACTAGTCTTCCCCCTCTCGGCTCTCTCGACATATACTGCAAGTAGCATCAGCCTTCTGAACCTCTGCTGAGCCATAGACCTTATCATATCTATGCATCTGCTGTTCCCGCTTAGGATGCAGTATGCCAGGGCGAATACCTCTGCTATCGTCCTGCTCATCCTCCCACTCCATATCTCCGTATGCCTCATTGCAAGGCTCCACACAGCATCACCAGGGATCCCGAGCTGGCTGGACAGCTTCAGCACAGCTGCCATTACATCCTCGAGGAACTCATCATATGTCATTCCCTGCCTCTCCCTATTTGCTCTCCTGGATATCGGGCTGCTATGGGTTATATCTGAGTATGAGTATTGATAGGCATATCGATCCTCTGTGAGGGATCCGCAGGAGCTACACACACCATAGCCAGTCCCCTGATCATATATAACCCTTCCACCACAGAACCTGCATTCCAAGGCATATCCCTGGATCATGTTGCTGGATACCCCACCAACACCTATCTCTTGAAGTATATCGGGTAGTACTTCTTCTCATCCTTATCCTCATAGCCTATTAGAACCCTGTATGTGCCTAGGTAGTGGTTTGTATACCTCATCTTCTTTATATATGCTATCCTCTTCAGCTCCTCACCCTCCCTAGAAGGTGTTATTAGTTTGAACTCTATTATGCCTCCAACAGCATGCTCTATCGGGAAGCCATATGTTGTACCGGTCGTGCTCGAGATCTGGCTCACGAGGATCATCGTCGTGTGTATAGGTGCCCTATCCCTGTCGCCGAATGAGTATCTCCTCAGCACAGACTGGATCTGGACTCCGAATCTCCTGGCAAGGACAGCTGCGGATGAGAGGTATGTCGATATGCTGTCAGCCACTATGAGCATCTTCACAGGCTGTTGCCCCCCAGCCTTCGAAGATACCTTCGACAGCAGCATGTCAAGGGCTGCTAGGAATGTCTCTGGGCTGTATGGGCTTACATATCTCCTCCCCTCCTCACCCTTCCTCTTCTCCCTCTCCTCAGCCAGGTGCCTCGATACCTCTGTGAAGGCATATGCATCCACAAATACCGGTGAGTTGAGATCTAGATCCCTGTCCACCCTGAAGTCCTCGAACCTCGGTAGCTCTATACCAACGCTTCTAGCCTGCATCCTGACTTGGTACGAGTTCATCTCGCTGGAGATATACGCAGCGATCATCCCCTGAGCTATTGCATCGGCAAGTATATTTATAGCTGTGATTGTCTTTCCAGAGCCGGGCGGGCCGGTGAGGAGTATCAACTCTCTCTCGGGGAACCCGCCCTCTATATCCTCGTTCAGCTTCGGAATCGATATCCTTATCCTGCCAATCTCGAAGCCCCTCCCCTCTTTAGCCTCCCTCCCCTCTCTGACCTCTCCCCTCTGCCCCTTCTGAGGGGCTGGATATGCATGGACAGACATAGACCCACCAAAAATATACTGCAATTTGGAAATGCGTTCCAAATATTCCTCTATTCTAATGGGTATTGGCTGATGGTTGTTGTGAGCTTCAAGATACCAGACGATATGGTGTTGATGGTCAGGAGATATGGTTCTGGGAATAGCTTCAGCTCCCTGGTTAGAAGATGCATCAGATCATGGATCAGGAGCGGCTATCCACTGACCAGCGATGCCAATGGATCTAGCCTCGTTGTTAGGAGTGTGAGGCTCGACGAGCACGAGTTAGAGGCTCTGGACACCGTTGCTGAGAGACTCGGGATATCCAGGTGCATGGCTATCAGATCAGCATTGTGCTGGTGCATAGAATCCGGCAACGGGGATAATAAGACAACATGGTCGATCAGGTATGTCTATCTAAAGCTCTGATCATTTATACAATGCTTATACATGGATAACTAGATGGATTACCATGACTCTGGCTATATCTTACCAGCCTGCGATGCCATCGATCCCAGCCAGGGTGCTCTCAGGCGTGTACGAGGTTGCCAGGTATCTCGTGAGTCTCTCGAGGAACATAGCCAGGGGCAGGGCTATCTATGTCTCTATAGATGTTAGGGGGATGGATCCAGAGGTTGTCAAGGAGCTAGAGTCTCTATTCGAGGAGCTCGGTTTCAAAAGAGCATCGGGCTTCCCAGGCACCGGGGTTGTTATAAGGGTGAGCGATGGAAAGCTGGTTCTTGATGTTCATATAAAGGGTGTCTCGGATATAATTGCCTCAATCCCAATCCACGCCGTGCCAGATCTTGTAGAGACTGTGAAGAAGATCTCTAAGAGGGCAGCGCAGAAGGCTTCGAAACAGAAGCAGCAAGATCAGCGGACTCCTCAAGAGCAGCAAGCATCTCACTAGTTAGAAGACCCCTCTCCTCTAGATATATAGCTGCTGCAACACAGTGCTTGCACAGGCTCCTCCACCCCCTCTCATCACCAATGGCATAGCTCGTCATTATGGCTGATGTGCATGTGCATTTAAAACCCTTCCCACTCACAGCCACGGTGTAGAAAGCCGGGGCTCCCCTTTTCCTGGACTCCTCGGATGATCTGAAGTAGAAGACATAGTACGAGCCACGATCACTTATATATTCAAGCCTCTTAAGAGCCTCAACACCCCTCTCATATAGCCTCAGCATCCCCCTCCCAACAAGGATCTCCCTGACCTTTCTATGCATATCAACACCCCACATATAGGCGGAACCATAAGCCATGCAACAATAACAGTATCCGACCCTGCCGGGATTGAAAGGAATTGGCTAGAGATACGCTGTGATCGTTTTTACGAACCCCATATCGACTGATGCTACAGTGGCCGTTACTATCACCGGCTCTGTGGCACCCGTTGGGAACGGGATCACTATTGAAACGCTCGAGGAACCCTGGAGGATCCTTATACTCTGTGCACCAAGCGAGGATGGGGTTATTGTGATGACTTTCGGTGAGGATCCGGATGACTGTGCAGAGGCATACATGATATTAGATATAGTTGCGTATCCACCGCATGTCCCCGAACATGTTATTACAATTGTGCAGACAACGATCCCGGGGTATGTGTATCCAAATGGGTTCTTGATCCTGTTGCATGTCATCGAAGCATCAACGGATCTGTTGAAGCTGCTTGCAAGCCCACTCACAAGAGGTATCAAGATGCTCTGGGCTATTATGATGGCTGCTATTGTAACACCTATGAGGAGGAGAGATGCATAGATCTCCGATACCGCTCTCAAACCCATACCCAGAGCAGATACCATATATCTAAAAGCGTATAGATCGGATTGAGAGATATCTATGCTGGTACAGCAATAGGTCTCTCTTCTGTTGTCTCTTCACCGGCCTCTCTCTCTAGCCACCTCCTCCTAGCCCCCGGGTAGATCTTCTCCGCAACATACCACGTGGCTGAGAGGCATGCCATGAGGCTCCTAAGCCTATCCCTTGGGACACCTGCTGCACTTGCTATCCCTTCTATCGGGACATGGATCCCGTGTATCCTGGAGGCGACCTTTATAGATGCGACCGCGTATGAGTAGATCCTAGACCTCCTGACAAAACCACCCCTCTCAAGCCCATCGGCTATTGATGATGCTGTTGCAACGACCTCCCTAGGCAGTCTAAGCCTCCTGGCGATCCTGAGCACAAGCCCTGCAAGCTCCCCAGACCTCCCCCTCTGAAGATCCGTGTTCGATGGCTCTAGATCCGGTGCTAGGTAGTTCTCCGGAAGCCTCTCCTCGATCACCTCACCGCTATCCTCACAAACAAGTGTCCCAGAGAAGCTATCATAGACAATCGATTTACACATCAGCCCCACCGAGGATAGACCATAATAAGGGAATCACTCCTCATAGGAGGTAGGCTGCTCCCGAGTAGTGGAATGCTTATACCGCTTCGTATATGATCTGGTGGTGGCATGGATAGGGAGAGGACTCTACTCCTGGCGGTTTTCATAGTGTCATCGCTGTGTGGCGGGATCCTGAATACATATGTTGCTTCACAGCGGTACAGCGTTATGTATATGTGGGGTGACTGGGCATATATACCGGATGGCGTGTATCTAGTCAGGATATACAATGGATCCCTTATGCTCGAGAGAATGCCAGACCCCGTCTTCATATTCGGCACACCCTTCATAGGCTCCAGACCCCTCGGAGATAGATCTGTGCTTTTCTTCTACAGCAAGCAATGCGGGGCAACAAACGCGTTCAAGGATGTTCTGGAGAATGTGTTATCGAGGTACCAGGGTATAGAGATATATGTAACGGCGTGCACAGACCTCTCAGACCCTGCCAGGGGGTGCATGGACAGGGGTGCCAGGGGGTTGGTAATGGCTATGGGTGTTAATGGCTCGTTCCCATTCACCCCGGATATGGTTGTTGTGAGGGGCGGTGAGAAGCTATATCTCCATGACTTCGCAGCTAGATACGCATCATCCAACACAACAATTGTAGAGCTCGTCATGAGGTTCATAGAGGAAGCAACGAGATAGTCTACACTCCTTTTTCAAGCTCCATCTTCTTTCAATCTCCCCCCGCCCAGCAATGCTGAGCGGTCTAGGGTCTGATATTATTATTGCTGCCAAGGTTATATATTCCATGCTCAGCCCTTTTTTCACGTTTCGTCTTAGGGTGTGCTGTGCACAGCCAGATCAATGCAGCTAGGAGGAGGTATTCAGCCGGGTCATACATAGAGCTCGAAGGATTCTTCGATGAGAGGGCTGAGGAGATCGCGTCAAACCTAGATGCCGAGCTCAGGGGCAATGGGTATCTAGATGCGGATGATGTGATCGAGATGTTCAGGGGATACGGTGTGAGCAGCCGGTTCAGATCCAATGGGTTTACTGCGGAGCATTCAGGCCCCATACTAACATACACGGTCGATGAGCTTGTCCTAGGAGAGGATCTGGATCCCATGAACGTTATCTTCAGAAACGTGAGATACGTGGTTATCACGAGGAGGATAGAGCCGAGGATATACAGCATATCGAGGTATATCTTTAGGAGGGACTTTAACCACATAGGATTCATAGTGGGGCTCATGCTGGCTGTGAGGGACTACCACGATGTGGCGTGGCTCGTGAGATCTGCTCTGAGGAGGAGGAACATGGATACATACTCAGCAGCCCTAGCCGCTGTAAAGGAATATACATACACATATGCTGAGAAGGCTTTGAAGGGAGATAGAGAAGCAGCTGAGGAGATCGAGAGGCTCGCCAGGGAGTTCGAGAAACGAGGAATCCTACATCTCATCATGCTATAGAAACCAACTGACCACCATATATCTATTTTGATAGTTGGCAAACCTCGCCTTTGAAGGCGGGGTTAGATTTTTAAGACCCCAATCCATTTGCTAGTTAGTAGCCCCCATAAAGGGGGGTAACGCCCGAGACCCCAGCAAAACCCCGCCCTTTAGGGCGGGGAGGGGGTCATATCTATATCTTGGTGGGTGTATGGAGGTAGCAAAGAGGATCCGGGGAGATGATAGGGATATAACTGATGAGATCATTTCTAGGATGCATGAGTATAAAACAGACCTTGG
>JAWAXC010000028.1 GCA_038897115.1 Sulfolobales archaeon
ACCCCTGGAATGGGCTGTGGGAGCATATGAGGTGGTTAGATCCCCGAAATCACCATCTATCGGTGCTACACACGAATATCTCAAGGGCTATTACTACCTCCACAGAGATCCCTCGCCTTTGATACCGCCTCTAAACATGGATCTAGAGCCAGGGCTAGAGGTTCTCGACACATGTGCAGCACCAGGTGGGAAGGCAACATATATAGCACAGCTGATCCAGGATCAGGGGCTTATCATTGCAAACGATATCTCGCTTAACAGATTAAGAGCTCTGATCTCCAACATAGCTAGGATGGGTTTTAAAAATATAGCAGTGATGAGGGGTGATGCTAGGAAGATACATAGGATCCTCGCCAAGAAATTCGAGAGAATCCTAGTTGATGCTCCATGCAGCGCTGAGGGATACATAATGATCGACCCCTCTAGGAAGAGGAAAACAGGAGTGAAAGAGCTAGCAGCATTGGTGAAGAGAGAGATAGAGATCCTAGCATCAGCTATAGAGCTTCTTAAAAGTGGAGGAATCCTGGTATACTCAACATGTAGCATAGCACCTGAGGAGAATGAATACGTTATATCTAAGATCCTAGAGATATATGACGAAGAGTTAGAGATCGTAGAGCCAAGGATCAATATATGGTCAAGAGGAATCAACGATATATGGATCAAAGATCTGAATCCGGATGCTAGAAAATGTATTAGAACATGGCCCCACAAACACTACATGGGAGGATCCTTCGCATGCGTGATAAAAAAGAAATGAGAACCCAGAATAAGATCCTCAAGACCAAGAACACCCCATCACAGGATCTCCTAAATTATACTCATAGATAGCATCATATCGTTAAAAGCATATCTAAGCCTCAGAATCTAGGAAGCTCCATAGATACCCTCATAATACGATCATACAATTATACTCTTTATATTATAGAAGCATAAGCTATCCAGAAAGAATAAAACTAATAATATTAACTCTATATTTAATTTCAATAGCATAAATAGGGAGGTAGATATAGATGATCCAGGAGCTCTATAAAGAAGATGCTGAGGAGGCTGATAATCTTCACCCGACTCTGATCCCCATTTCCAGAGTTCTATCCGAACTCAGATTAAGGATCTGCATTATAGGTGCTAAAAGCGTTATGATTTACAGAGCAGATCTTGGGAGGGAGAGTTCGGGCCTTCATCATGACTATTAGTCACTCGGCCTCATCACTCCTCTTATAACCGAAAGCCTCGCCCCTTTGGAGCGGGAATGACTAATGCTTATAGCTTTGATGCTAGTACTATAGCTAGATGATGAGATGACATGTATATGAACAACAAAACCTCCCAGATGATATGAGGGAGACGGGGGTTACCAACCATATCCCCGAGTCCCCCAGAGAGGGGATAGGAGTAACACGCCCAAGATCAGGCGTAGGGCTAAACCAGGCAAGAGCCTGGGATGATCTACTATAGAATTGAAAGTTTCTTGTTTTAAGGAGATGTTTATATATCTTCTGCTATAGAGAGCGGGTCGTTTTCTGAAGGGCTTCTAAGGAATTGCCAAGATCCAGTCATGGGTTTTCGCAATATTATATCCTAAGCTTCTATAGACTCTTATTGCTGGCTCGTTATTGGTTTCAACATGTAGGGATGCCATAGCTCCAGATACAATGGCTTCCCTAGTTATTGCCGATGTCACTGCTTTGGCATAGCCTCTACCCCTATATTCTGGCCTTGTATATACGTCGCCTATCATGTGTATTTCCTCTAGCGCTAGGTACCTAGAAGCTGTGGAAACTAGCTTTCCATCGGCTATAACTCCATAATACCTCCTCTTTTTGAGGATCTCCCTCGCCTCTTCTAGGCTCAGAGTTTGTCCTCTAGATCTTTTGAGTTCTAGGAAGAATTCTAGGTGATTAGATCTAAGCCTTATCGCTAATCCTTCTTTATCGCTTGGAGAGAATGTTTCTTCAGTACAGATCATATTATAGAATTTTCTTCTCTCTATCTTATTATACCCGATCTCCTCTAGCCTAAGCATGACCAGCCGTATGTGCTCTTCATCATTCTCATATAGATGTATATATGCAACTCTATCCGGCCTGATCTCCAGCCTTGAAATCAAATCCCCAGTAGGTTTCCACATATGTATGCCATATAGCCTTGGAGCTTTCCAAATAAGTATGTAAGACTCTATTTCGCCGTTTGAAGTCCCCAGAATAATGTCTATATTTCTGAACTCATGAACCAGGTCATAGGCTAGGTAGCAGTGAGGAGGAAGAGGATCTTTTTTATATAGATCTATAAGCGAAGCCATAAGATCTCTATAGCTGTGAAAAATATCCCATAGAGTGAGTATTTGCATATATCCTCACCAGGCACCATAGTTAAGACACAAATTTAAACATATAATTATAAATAGTTATGCTCTATAATAGTATCATGAATTTGCGCATCGGAAGATCCTCTTTAGCATGTTATCTTCCAAATCTCACCAAATTTAGTGACAGATCTATTAAAATATCAAGATACGAAGATCCAAGATCAATTGCCCTCGCGATTTGTTTTGCCTAGATTATATCGATTATATCTTATAGATCTTTTGCCGAGTTCCTTTACCATATCCTCATATATCTCCCAACCCCATAATTGTTACCTGAAGAGATACCTGACCTCTTCCCTGCCCCGAAAGAGGCAGGTTTGAAGTTCTCTTTATTATCACCAATCATATGCTGAGCTTAAGTGCAGAGACATAGAGGGAATCATTGAGGAGGTTAGAAAGAGGAGGCTACAAGTATATTTAAGGAGAAAACATATCACGATACCAGGCGGAATACATAGAGCTAGGATATACATAGTATAGCTATCCAGGCGCGCTCAAATTTTCTTCGAAATATCCTAGCTGGTTTCTATATCTAGATCTATGCCATGGTATTATGTTAATTTAAAAGGAGACTCTCTTTAAATGCTATATATTTATATTGCTGCCTTGGTATAATATATTTGGGGCAGTCAGAGGTTCAGATCTTCTTCAAGGTCTGTTGAGCGGCCTATCATTATTCCCCGCCCCCTCTAGATGCCTTGGGATGGATTTTATAAAAACCTTATCCCTATGGCTGGATAGCTTCAGAGGTTCATGAAGATATCTAGTAATAGGATATTCAATACTGACCACCAGATTTCAGTGTTCATTTGAAAGGGATTTTCCAATATCACCATAAATTTATGGTAGTATGGGGAGATCCTTACAAGGCTGTTTAGAAAATATTCTAAATAGCGACACCATAGTAACATGATCGTATTTTTTAGAGGCACAGGCATTTTATAGATCAGAATAGTGTCCATATACCATCTTGTGATAATGGATAAGCCTTTGATCAAACAGAGAACAGTTATTAGGGAGGCCGATGAGTATTATAAGATCTATCTTCCGTGGAGTATAAAGAGTTATGGGAAAGGCTATTCAGAGAGCGGAGACCCGTGGATATCTTGATCTTTCTCCCTAGGGATGGATCATGTCAATGAGATCTTAGCACAGGATAGGCATGTCACAAGGGAGAGGAGAGAGAAGTTCAAGATCTACCTACCGAAGAGATATAAAAATATCTTGAGAAGACACGTGTATAAGTAGGTGGATCTGCTAATGTTTTCCTCAGGATCGAGGTGTAGAGAGTAATTATAATATCATTGAGATCATTTATATTTCATGATCTCGTGGACTACATGAAAACATGATCAATCAGAACTCCAACCCAGAGAACCTGGATTCAAATCCTGGCAAGCCGTTCACCCCCTAAACAAGGTGTACCCACGATCATAAGGTTTTCGTAAATAGAGTAATGGGAAGAAAGAATTAATATATGCTTATTAATGAAAATTGTTTTTAGCTTGAGATCTGCTGTCTCTTTAGCTTTTTAGAGGTAAAACTAAGTAATTGTTTAGTGGGCTAAGGTAGATACTTTTTAGTTTTTGATGTTTTGAATGCTGTTATAACTGTAAATATTTCGTTTGATTTCCTGTACACAGCAATTAGTACTTGGTTATCTAGTCTTTTTATGCATTTGTAGTTATTCTCTATATTCTCAATTTTATCGGGTTTCTGAATACATTGCTCTATTTGTTCTTTTGAGATATTCCTTTGCCGTAGCCTTTCCATTGCGTGGAGAGTGTAAATTATTTTCAGATTTCCGCCACCACAGCTTCGAGACCTTCAGTCACTAGTTTATTGAGATCTATCCTCCTTTTCGAGAACCAGAGTATCTCCACCCCAATAATATCTCCATTTATGTCGTAGTCAACTATGATCCCCGGAGCTATCTCCTCAGAATCTGCTACCTCACCCTCCTTAATCTTTATATAGAGAGCATCACTAAAGCGCTCATACCTCACCCTCATCTCATTAGGCAATACAGACCACCACACAAACTATTTTAATTCCGTAGCTCCCCAAGTTTTTATTCCAATAGTTTATATAAATTTATAGTCGCATCTAGGGTAGAAACCATAGTCAAGGTAATTTAGGGTTATTTTAATCCTTTTAGGGCTAATTGGTTTTTTCTTCCCTCTTTTACTCACAGCGTTTTGAGGCAACCGAGAGATTCTGGGTTTTCTAGAGAAAAAGATCATAGTATATTCTATATCATTGCTAATACTGATGATCATGCTATATATCGTCTGGCTAGCCATGAGGCTTCCTTATGATCCTCAGGATCTTATCGTCACCCTCTCTAACAAAGCCCCTTCCATCTCTATTGCTAGTTGAAACGAGCAGAGAACCATCAAAATCTACCACAACATCTCGGAGCCTGCCAAAGCTATTCACGAGAAGCTCCTCAGACAATTCAGCTTCGCCCTCGTTGTGAAGGGATATCCTGAGGATTTTCTCCCCTCTTAAGCAAGCGACCAAGAGATCTCCTTGGAACTCTCTAAACATGTTGCCTCTTAAGAACGAGATCCCGGAGGGGGCCCAGGTAGTCGATCCACTCTCGATGATAGGTTGATTGTATCTACCTCCTCGACCAACTTCTTCCGGCCATCCATAGTTAGATCCTGGTTTGATCAGGTTTATCTCATCATGACCTACAGGCCCATGCTCAGAGGCTATCATGAAGCCTTGGAGGGGACTCCAGTCGATTCCCTGTGGATTTCTATGGCCATAGCTATAGATCGGTGATGGGTAGAATGGATTATCCCTGGGTATCTCCCCATTATCCTCGAGCCTGAGGATCTTCCCAGCAAGGCTACCTAGATCCTGGGCTAGCTCGGGTCTCGAAGCATCCCCGGTTGTTGCATATAGCTTCTGATCCGGACCGAATCTCAGTCTACCACCATTATGTATATAGCCTCCAGGGATCTTATCGAGAATAGTGACTAGCGAGCTAAGCCTCGGTTTCCCCGAATCCATCTCAACCCTGCCCCTTATAATTCTATTAAAGATAGAGCCAGAGCTCCAGTAGCTTAGATAAGCATATAGATAGGGCTTAGAAGGATACTCAGGATGAACAGCTAGCCCGAGCAAGCCAGCCTCACCAACCGAAGCCACATCGAAGCTTGCTACAAGCCTCTTACCTCCTCGTGATAAATAGAGGATCCTCCCTGGCCTCTCGCTAATGAAATACTCACCATAACCCACAGGCGCTATCGACCATGGAACCTCTAGATCTGTGGCTACTACTTCAACCTCTATAAGATCCCCGAGCTTCGAGGATCTCAACGTAGACGTGGATCCCTGCCCACTACTTCGAGGAGAGCCAGGGAGACTAATCGCTAGTCTATAAGCTAGATAGGCAGAACCAAAACCAGCTATAGCTATGAGGAAAACCCTTATAAAGTCCCTTCTACGCATCAAAACCCCCTTACATAGTTCTCCATAGAGATAAAACTATCCAAACCATGGATCAGGAGCAAAGGACATCGATCTACTATCTTCTACCCACCTCATTCATCCCCTTTACACTTATATATCAAGCTTATTAGCCTCTCGAATCTCGATGTTGTATAGATAATGCGCTTCTATCGCTAAGATCCATAAGGATTTAGTATTATATCTCTAGTTTCCTAGATCTTTTAAGATCTCCGAAAAGCTTAAATACTTTCAATTTACGCCATTAAGTAGGCTTAAGCCGATCTATAATCTAGCCCCTATCCCCACGGTATTTTTCACTCCCTTCTGAATATTTTATCTCCATATCGAGAAAGCTGGGTGAAGAAAGCCATGTTCAAACATTAGCAAGCTAGCATCCTAGAGCTGATCTCTATTCTTGGTTTATGATTATATATGGTGGTCCTATGCTTACATATATCGTTGCATTTTTGTCTAGAAGTTGTTCATCTACATATATCTCTACTACATAGGTTACCTCGGTCTCTCTCTTGATGCTCATTAGGGGTTTATATGCTTCTTCCCTTAGGTTTCCACTAGCTAGGCCTCTAAATGACATGGAGACTATATCGAAGCATTGTGGATACTTTATATCCGATTCATAGATCATACCCGGTAGTATTCTAAACTTTACCTCCTCACCATTAATATAAACCTTTACAAGAGTTAGCAAACGCGCCTCCTTGATCTCCTCTAGGCCTTCGCTCTTAGTACATATTGGAAGCCCTGGAAATGCTGCGAAGTAATACGAATCAAATCCTCGGGATTTATATACACCCTGAACCACGTCTTCGGAAAGATGAAATGTAACATGTATAGAGTAGTTCCATATTCTTCTAAAGTCACGTATCTTATTAAGGTAGTACGTCATCTCCAGCTTCTCATTAGAAGACATAGGTAGGGTGATTTTTTCATCAACAGTAAAGCAATATACATAGGCTATCGAGTCCCTGCTATCAACTCTAGAACTACAGCTATGCATATCTCCCCTCTTGAGGAACCTGTTCACAGCAAAGTCAAAGACTCTATCAGCCGCCTCTCCCACACCACTACCTTCGCCAAGGTATGGGTAGAGCCCTACATAACCCATAGGGAACCTGAGGAACCGAGTAGAAAGTAGGACACCTATCATAGCTATGGCAATTAACAAGATAGCTATAAGAACACGGCTTCTTCTGCTAAACATATCTAGACACCCACTTAGAAAAAATCGTCTATTAACTAACTAATATATCGTACCCTGCAGCTATGTATAGATAGCTATCATTCGAACCATCTACATACTCAACATGAAGAACAACCATAACAGCCTTACCCAGCTTCTCTACCACAGTCACATTAGAGTTTAGAGCATTAAGCACTAGGTCTGGATCTAGCTTCTTATCTTGTGGAAGTACAATGTTGTAAGAGTTAAACAACCAGATCCTCAACGTAGCTGCCCTAACCTTATCTAAATCCTTTACCTTCGGTATCAACAAATATGTCCCATTACCAACAGCAACACTTACAAGCTCAACCTTCTTAACAGGTGGCTTAACCGGGGGTTCCTTTAGCTCAACGGTCTTCTCATCTAGAATTTCTCCGCTCTGATTGACCAAAACCATATGAACATAGTATTTCATAGAACTTTCCGCAGGAGTTTTGTAAACAGCAGCAAACCCTATAGGAGTTGATACTATACCTAGGACAACTATCGTGAATATCATAACAAGAAGAGTATGGCAAGCTATATCTATCCTTTTTCCTTTGATGATAACATATTTATCGATATTCATAATAATTCTCAATATGTCCATTATATTTCCTCCTCATCGGCTATATAACTTTTAGTGTTAATATAGCTATACATATGTAAAAATATTTTAGTGTTAATATAGCTATAGGGGTCAGGCTTTTATGAGGATTAGATATGAAGATCTTCTGGCTATGAGGAATGTGTTTCTGATCTCGATATATGCTTTTATAATGACTAGTGTTGGGGGTGCTCTTGGTATTATAATTGATTATCATTTTTACGAGGTTACTGAGAGTCCTTTGAGCTTAGGTCTGCTGTATTTCTTCGCAATTGTGTTTAGGATCTTTCTATTTCTTGTTGCTGGTATGGTTGTGAGTATCATGGGTAGTATTAATGTGTTGATCCTTATATATTTTGTTGGGCTGGCTTTCGATATAGCTATCTATTATTTAATACCATTCTCCCGTGAAACCATCTACCTAGTATATATTATTCTCACGCTATCGGCTCTAACTGGGCCTCTCTATGCTATCGCTGTTAGGGTGTTGATTCCTGATCTTGTATCTAGAGATATGCTTCTAAGGGCTAACTCTGTTTTCAACATAGCATCTAGATCTCCTGAGGTGCTAAGCCCCTTCCTAGGGGCTGAAAATATCTTGATGTTTAAAGGAGAAGTTTATATAAGTTGATGATCATCATAGCGGTTCAAGCCCCTTCAGAGCTATTAGGTAGGTTGATGCCATTAAAGCTTTATAAGCTCCGAAGATTATAAATTTACTGGTGATCCGCCCAGGCGATGGGAGCGCTGCTCCAAGCCTGGGTGGGCTAAACCTAGATGGGAGCCCCATGCCGTTGGGCTCAACAGCCACCCATGAGCCCATGGGATGAGCTAGGAGAGCCCTCTGGGCGAGGTAGAACCCCTAGGTGAGACCATGAACATATAGAATGATTGGAATGAACACCTAGGGAGAAACGGTTTGCTAGGATCTCTCTATGGTTATAAAGGCGCTGTCTTTATCCTCATAGTCCTTAGCCTGTTATCGCTATTGCCATTGCTACTCCTAGCCAGGCTTGTCTCGCCATCCCCGAAGGGTAGGGGTTCAGCATCGAGATCCTATATCGCTGATCTCTCAGCTGGTCTATCTTATCTACGCTCCTCCAGAGATCTCTTATTTCTACTAGTTATAAGCTCTATATCTGGTCTCTTTATGATGCAGTTCCTCTCAGTATATCTATTAGTTGCTGTAAGGGATCTTCTAGGCGCTGGTGTAGATATATTCGGCTTCCTAGTAACGATATCCAATATAGGGGGTGTTGCTGGGGCTGCATCTCTTGCAATCTATAGGAGATCTAGTGGAGGGCCTGCCCTAATATTTATTCTTACCATGGTATCAGGGCTATCTATAATGCCTATGGCCTTTATCTATGATCTATATTTATATATTGCCCTACTATTAATCCAGGACTATACAGCTACACAAGCAGCAATACTGATCACAACAATATATCAGGAGAGGGTTGAGAAGCAATATCTACCAGCATTCCTGAGCCTAACATCCTTTATAAACAATCTATTATCAGCATTTGGAGCTCTAAGCGGGGGATATATATCAACACAGATAGGGATCGTACCATCCCTAGTTATCACATCAATATCGATATCCCTATCAGCACTACTACTCCTCACATGGAGCATATTAAGCCCTCACAGAACCCCCAGAGAAGCTAGGGTAAAGATACTGTGACATATAATGCTTTAAGCCTTGAATATGCTAGAATTTTTCTCGAGCCTCTTCCTGGTTCTGCTCTTTAAGAGATCTGCCTACTTTCTCAACGATCTTCTCGGTTATCGATGACATCTTCTGGAAGATCCCCTGGGTTATCTCCCTCAAGGGCTTTCTCAACCTCGTTTGTGTACCTCGATATTGTATAGTATTATGAGAGCTCTGACACTGCTTCTAATTAATTTTCTTCTAATGATATCGATGCTATTGTTACAAGTTCTACGAGGCTATGTGTTATAGATGGTCTAATTCTTTTAAAGGCCATTATAAATGATTTTAGCGCTTTCTCTACAGATTAATGGGCTAGAAACGCAGCTAGATGATAGCTCCCGTGTAAGTGTGCTTTTCTAGCTTCATCTAGATCTGCTAAAGCGCTTCAAATCGATCTAGAGCCTTCTCCCTAAATACCTACACCGCCCAGGCTATTCTGATCTAATATTCAGATGTATCTTGTATAACAATGCTTCTCTTCCTAGCTTGCTCGAACTCCTCACCTGTATATATAAGTATCTCGAAACCTCTATCAGATGGAAGAAGCCTTCTTACAAGACTATATCTCTCCCCAAGATCGAGACTTTTAAAGCCGTCCGAGACCACTATAAGGTCTATATCGCTATCGATAAGCCAGTCACACCTAGCATAGCTACCAAATAAATAAACCTCAGCAGAACCTACTATGGTTATCGGGTTGATTAAGGCTGTTGACGTTCTATGTTATTCGCTATATTGGTAGGAAGGTTCGCTGTATGGGTCTAATGATTCGCTTTGGAAAATAGTAAAGGTAGTTAAAGGAGTATTAGAAGAGCTTTTACGTATTAAAGTAAAGCATTATAGCCGAAAGCCCTACCCTTTTGGGGATCACTTTAGAGGAAAGAGTAAAATATATATGTGTGTGTTTCATTGATATCGGTGGACGAGTATTATGGAGATAATTAGTGTTTGGATTACTACAGTTTTTATGCTTGATCCAGATATAACTTTATTTATTAGAAGGCTTGGAGAAAAGGGGTATATTACCGCATATGTTAAACCTACAATAGAAGGTGCTTCAATCACTTTTCTTGAGCCGCCTGGCGTGATTGCTAAGAAGGGTTCTACAAAAATAGAGTATGATTTTGGGAGGAGACGTTTAGACATTGAAAGTCCAACACCTAAGGACGCTATTAATACATTAAGTGAAGTTGAGAGTGTTTTAAAAGATATAGGTGTTGATATCGACAAAGCGCTTGTTCCTTATGAAGTAATAGTAATAGCAAATAGCTTTTTTAAACCCAAATTCTTAACTTACTCATATAATTTCAAGGACTTATTAGGCTTCAATTTAAGACCTGTTAGTGCAGATCTTGTTATGGAAGGTGGGGATCCAAATACGAATAGATGGTTTCAAGTGAGGATTTTACCTATTTGGAGTTCCTATAAAGGTATAGATAGAGAAAACCTCTACAGAGTAACTGTAATTTATAGAGATGAGAGAACAAGAATCCTAAACTTCTTAGAAAATCTAGTGGATATTCTAAAGAAAATAGCAGATGAGGTGTAATTTCATGGATTCATCTTCGTTTTCCCTCATGCCCTCTTATATTAATATTTTACCTTATTTCCTTCTTCAAGAGGAAGGGTTAAGAAGGGTAGTTGAGAATAAAGAGCAAATTAGATTTAAGTCACATAGAATATATTTATCTGATCCCACTTATATTCCAATTGGATCATGGCAAGAGCAAATGAAAATCTATATCTACAACCTAGCACGCTCGCTAATAGGTGATAGAGTTCTGAAGATCGAGTCGTATATGGATATAGATTATGGTGTTGTAGTTAAAGTTATTACTGACTTAAGTGCGAGGGAGGCTTTAGAGTTATGGCTTAAAATTGTTAATCATTTGAAACAGGAGAAATATGATGTTATCGTTGTTGTTGAATGGGTTGGAAAGCAGGATGTTAGTGAGGATGAGCTGATAGACTATATAGTTAGGATAATGCTTAAATCTGGTTTAAAGCCTAAAGCTCTACCAGGATTCGATGCGGTAAGGATAATCCGAGAAGAGCGTGGAGAATAAGCATGGCTTACGTGGATACTAATGTCATTATAGCATATGGCTTCGAAGACGATCCTAATCACGATAAAGCTACAAGTCTCGTAGAGAGATATAGAGGTGCTGGAGAATTTTATGGCTCACCTCTTACATTAGTAGAGCTTTATTCTTCATTACATAGGAATATCCAGAGGTATAGATTACCGCAAACTATAATGCAATTAAGCGATGAGAGGATCAAGGTGAAATCTATAGTTCAACTTCTTCTCAGAAGCCTTGACATCAAAATATTTCCGGAGGATTGTACCGTAGAAAGTGTGGATAACTTTAAGATACATCGCATATTCAATGAAGCCGTGCAGCTAGTCCATAGAATAAGGCTAAGAACGCTAGACTTGCTCCATGTAGTATATGCAAAGCTATTAGCAGAGAGAGGTTTAGTACGCTACTTCATAACATTGGACTCTGATATAATTAAAAGAAGGAGGGAGATACATGAAGTTGCAGGGCTAAATATTGTAGATAGTTAGCCTCAACTTTAGAGAATTTGAGGAGCATTCCCTTAGGTTATATCGTGTGTTCCACAACTTCTTCTAGCTCTCCTTTCGATATCACTCTATCATCTTTACTGTAACCCTTAGTTTCCCTGGTAGCTCTGGGTCTTACTCTAACTACTCTTAGGATATTCTACCGCACCAGCTTATCCCTAGAGAGTGGACTAGCCCAACCTAGACCACCACAACACACCCCTCTAGGACTTCTACCTCGCCACATAGATCTTGGCATCTCTGTAGGTTCACGGGTAATTGTTGAGCCTAGCTGTATGGGATTCCATCCATACAGAGTCCACCGAGCTTGGAACAGAGCTCCCATTACCCAGGCAGGTTACAACTGGGAGCCTTGTCCTTTAGGGCGGGGGTTCCCTCTAGAGCGGGAAGGAGGTCAGACATATTAAACCACACCAAACCAACGTAATAAAGGTTTTTACCCCCACTACATCCCTACATGGTAGCTATGGTAAGTTGATTCTATCTAGGAGGGCTTAACCCTATTAGCTAGCTTATCGGCTTCTAATACACTGATGTCATTAATAGAATAACTCTAAGATCTAGGTCTCTGAAAATCCTCATAACTTTATCTGGGTTCTCATATCTAAGGGCAGGTAGGAGAAGCAGTGTATCAAATAGATTTTATTATTATCCTGCGTGTTTTCTATCTCACGGAGACTATCTTCTTTGGTTTCCTTGAGCAATATTTTACTATGCTTTTTCCATAGAGAGCAAACTATGCCGTTTCTCTTATTTGTTCTATCGCGATCTTATCATCTATTGCTATGATCATAACCTTCTATCCCTCGCTAATCTTTGCAGCCTCAGCGATGACCCTAAATATAATAATTATTTTTTCTCCTTACCAACATGTTGGCAACCTTTACTAATGTAGATATGGCTTAGCGCATTATTTTATTATCTAGTGTTTGACTTTATATTAAAACTCGGTTCTTCAATACAGCTTAACTATACCTTAAGCTACTAATCATTACAACAAAAGTATCGTCCTTCCTTTCCAGGATAAAGAGTCCTGACCTGCTCCCCGCCCTGAAGGGTGAGGCTTCCACTTGTGAGATTTATAGAATAGGCCTTAGTATTATGATTTGGTGCTTTGGAGTTTATGGAAAGAGATATTCGCTTGGATGCTATTAGGTATTAGATGTAGCTTATAGATATCTGGTGGGGTTCTTTTGCATGTATGATGAAAGGGGGGAAGAGGCTTGGGTGGAAGATCTTATAAAGATGGTTAGGAGGATCTTTAGAGGGGAAGAGATTAATAGGTGTATGCCTAAAAACATTAGGATCTCTTGTAACATCTACCCAGGAATATGTTTATTGATAGGAGATGGCCCTGCTGAGGATAGAATAGCCCAGCTAGGGATCAAGCCCCTTTTCGTGGGGAGAATAGTTGGTGTAGCCTTTGAGGGGAAGATCTATCCATCTCCATGGCTTCTCGAGGATCTATATAAATGTACCGGTGAGATAAGATCTGCTATTGAGGCGGCGCAGCAAGGTGTTAAGGCATTTCTCTATGGAAACGATCTTCTTGTAGCTAGCGTGAACAAGATCTACGGCCCTTTTAAAAGGGGAGATATAGTAGCTATCATAGATCCAGTTGACAAGAGGGTAATAGGTGTTGCAAGGGCTACGATGAACCCAGAGGAGATAGAAAGGGCAAGATCTAGGGGTAGGTTGACAGATGTGGCTGCTAAAAACATTTTGGATCTAGGGTGGTTCCTAAGAGTTCTCAAACCAGTAGAGGAATGGGATTAAAATATTACCATGAAGAAGCTCAGCCTTATAACTTGAAGCCTCTTTCCACGAACGATCTCCAGTATGATGAATATAGGCTGAAACAGAGCTATTTCTATATAACATGCTTCAGACCTATAAACAGCTATATAACCTCTACATCTTCCCAAATCCTATCCCTAGATCTGGTAAGAGAGACATACTATCATCTCCTTATCCCTAGCGTTTCCCCACTCACGGTGCTTCTAATTACTTTTAATCATTTTTAGTTCCGTGAGTGGGGTTAGCCCTCAGTGTGGGATCAATAGCTTCACCCGCACCCCATGGGGCTCGGTCGAGCCCAACGCCATGGGGCTCCCATCTGGGGATAGATATCTCAAACCAATATTGATAGCACCAATTACCTCTCTATCCATGGTTAGTCCATTACTCAGCCTTGCTAGCCTCATCTGTATCTTTATTATCTTCATTTTTTACCCCCTCTCAACGCAACGCGAATCACAGAGGGGGTATACCTCTTAATAGGCCTCCTACTAAATGGATCTCTAGAGGAGGAATATGCCTCTGACTCATTGTTCTATAAGCTTCAGAAATCTCTCTAAGTGCTTCCCTACCAAACCTATTAGTCCAAGCCTCAAGAACAACAGTTCTCCTAAGCGTCTTTAAGAGCTTCTCCAACACTAACCAAGTAATCAGAAGTGTTTAAAAGTATTTAAATTTATCGCTAAATCAGAAACAGCCTTCTCATAGAAGGTCTATGAATGTCCACCAATAACTTTGTTGGCTATCTAGTAGAGATCGGTTTTCTATATCCTCTAGCGTTATTTGTGTCTGTAAAGCTTTTCCCTATCTTTCTTAGCTTCACAGCCAATTCATAGACGAATCTCTCTGCCATTTTATACTCTCTGCCAATATACTCTTTGATCTCAGGGGTGTTTAGGTGCCCTGATATAACTTTAAAGATTTTCTTAGAATCCTCAGCTATGTCTCTAAGATAGAGGATCTTCTCCCCATATCTTTCCAAAAGCTGGGCTATCCTCTGAAGAGATCCATTGAGCCTTCTTCTAACATAATATACGGTTCTAGACTGTTAATTTGAATATCGTGAAGTAGATAGTGATTTCCGTGCTGTGAAGAGGAAAAGCGATCGATTGAATCATCGTGTTAAGAGCCATCAGTCCAGACATGTCTTTTAGAAAACTTAGCCTATCTAAGGTCTTAAACTTAAGAATAGCTTCCTTCGCTTTTCCGCCTCTATCTCAAGCCTGACATTGAGTCCAAGTAGGTCTTCTTATTCTTATAATACCAATTTAGAACCTCTACTAGCGTGATCTCTAGGATAACGCTTTACAATATCTCAATCATTAACTTTCTCCACCACTTTCTTTGTATAGTCGCGCAGCCACTCTATCTGTGGTATATCTGTCTCGATATCATCTATATCCAGCTTTGCTTCGTGAAAGCCCCACACATGTAAACTGTATGCAGCATCCCACACACTCTTTACGCGATATTCGTTTAATATCCTTGCTATTCTTCTCACAGCCTTATCTAAGAGCCATGCAAACCATCTACCATATTCTCTTGCCCTAGCCGCTTCGGGCACGTTTAGCTGGTGTGCAAGCACCATGATGCACTCCTCGACGGCTTTATAAAGTTTTTCACTAGTCTGGATAGCGTCACCCTTCTCCACATATGCCTTCGCCTCATCTAGATGCTTCCTCGCTAGCTCTAGGCGTAGCTCAGCTTCCTCACTTGGATCCAACCTCAACTCTCTCAGAATAGCCTCATAGAGTATCGACTCTAGATCTAGACCTAGCTCCCCAGCCTTATCAATAACCTTCTTCGGAACTCTAATCGAGATTATCGAAAAGCTGCTCATCTCAGATCCATCTACATCCAACACCTATCCACCATTCCACTATTATATAAGTTCTTCACAGCTCTTTAACTCCTCGACCAGCTTCCTTCAACAGATATCTTCCCCGATGCCTAAAGACTGTTGTTTTTGATTTCTACTGGTTTATATATTTGATGTTAATTTCGTAAGTCCTTAGCACTATTAGATATGTAAATTCCATGTGCCCATCAAACCTCTCTTAGAAGCTTTGGAACGAGATCAAATATGCTAGGAGGAGACAACTCTTCGAAACCAAGAAAGTAGATCTTAAGATACGTATAAGGGGTTCTATGAGAGGTATAAGAAGCTAGTTGACACCGCTACTTTTCAGCAGGTTGTTAATAAGAATAATAAGGCTTGGAGATCATTCTTCTCATCGCTAAAGGCCAAGAAAGATAGTAGGCTTCGCCCCCAAGACTATCAAAGATGTTTCACCCCATTATCTATAATATGTATGATTAATTTCCTATAAAGTCTTCGGAGCAGAGGGACTGGCTCAAATAATAGTGGATTCGCCGCGAGTCTCTAGATTGTTTGAAGGTCCTAACTATTTTTTAATTATATAATAGTATGTTACACCGCCTTTTGCTCTAGTCCCTATTATACCCATCTTGATCATCTTGTTAAGTCTTCTATAGAGCGTTGTCTTTGGAAGCCTTGTTGCATCCATTATATCCCTGGCCGTTGCCTCTCCAAGCTTCTCGACTATGCTGAGGATCTCTTTATCAACGTTATCTAGATACTCTGAAATATCACCCCTCCTCCTTCTAGCTATTATAGCATATGCCGCAGCCCCCGCCGCCCCCGCTGCCGCAACCCCTGCTGCGAGTGGTAGTAAAGCCCACATCTGTGGGTTCTGCTGCGGTGGTTGGACTCCCTGCTGTTGGATGGGTGGTGCTGATGTTGAGGTGATCTGCTGTGGTGCTAGCACGTATTGCAGGTTCCATGTTGTGTTCCTAGCCATCTCTATGATCACGTAGTCGCCGAATGTCCTTATGCTTGAGATGTTATCCGGCATTGTTATCGGGATAACATTCCTATGGATCCTAACTGTTAGATTCCCAACCCATTGAGGATATTTTATTAATGTGCTTAGAACGCCTCCAGAAACGCTTATAGATGCAACATAGGATATATCGATCCTCTGGACGCCGGAGGGCTTTAGAAGGGCTAGCGTGTCATTGGATAGAAGCTGTGGAATAACATCTATTGGAGAGACAACAATAGATCCTGGTAGGGGCTTAACAGGAAGATCTATATATATGATCTCCTCACCAGGCTGGCTAGGATACAGCGTTATAGCCACATCAACAACACCGTCACCCCCAACAACCACGAGAACCCTGGAGCCCTCCTGGGAATATAGGGTTGATAGGCTGAATAGGGTAGCTAGCAGAAATAATACTATAGAGATCTTATATACGCTATATAGTCCTCCACCTCTACAGCTAGATCTATATGCCATAGCTAGGCACCCTTTTCACTATTTTCATAAGCATATTAATAGTTCCGAATTATATGGCTCATCTCCTGCCTCTTGAAAGCTCCTTCAAAAGCTCTTCTAGCCTGTCAAGCATCTTCTTTATATTGTCTATCAACGCCTTGCACTTCTCGATGTTGGCGCTAGCCTCTCTAATATTTCCGGCTTCTATTGCTTTCGAGGTATTTGATATTGTCTGGTTCAGCTCTTCAAACGATCTCTGGATCATATCTATCAATGCCCTCACATTGGGGTTTGAGATGTTGCTCGCATTTACTTTAAGAGCCTGGAATCTATCCCATAGCTTGTTTGTCTCATTTATAATCTCGTTGAGCCTCTTCACCAGATCTTCTTTAACCTCATAGAATTTCTTGACAAGCTGTTCAAGGGCCTTTATAAGGGCCTCTATATTGCTTATCCTTGCTAATAGCATGTTAATCATAGCCCTTGCCTCCTCGACCCTCCCCATGTTGATTAGCTTTGATATGTTGAGCGATATATTGGATACCTCCTCTAGCGATGCCTGTATCTTCGATATGAGCTCCCTTATAGCTGGATCTGATGTGTTGAATGCCTTCACCCTTATATCCTCGAACTCCTTTGAGAGCTCTGATAGCTTTTCGAGAGCCTCCTTATATCTCTCTGTAATATCCTCCCTAGCCTTTGAGATCTTCTCTAGCAAGTCTTCAGCCTTATCCTCAGCGATCTTATATAGCTTATATGCCTCTTCAAGCGCTTTTGATGCTTCGCTGAGGTTGCCAGCCTGTATCATAGATCTAGCATCTGAGATCATTTTAGATGCATTGGCTAATAGCCCTAGAATCTCCTGTACAGTTGCGTTATCTGCTGAGGCGTTTCTAAGCATTGAGGCTAGGATCTTGATCTGGTTCTCAAGCCTATCAGCAATAGCCCTTAGCCTCTCAGCCTCAGAGAGTGATCTCTCCTTCTCCAATATAGATTTCGCCCTAGACACATTATCTATAGCCTGATCTATAGCCTCAACCGCAGCCCTACTAGCATTAACAGCTATTAATAGCTCTCTAACCCTTTTCAAAACCTCCTCAGCCTTTGATACAGCTTCTAGATCCCTCTGAGACACATTCGGTTTGAAGATCCTGTCCTCCGAGATCTTCACTACAATAGCCCTTATATCCTGTACCTTGATCACCACTACCCTCGCCTCCAGCTTCTTTCCAAGATCATCTAGATCCTTAGGAGATATGCTACCCCTACTAATCTTATCGCTAACATCCATAGCTATGTCACTAGCATTCAACTCCTTAGCCCTTTCAAGAAGCTTCTCAGCAGCCCTCAGAGTAGCCCTCTCATAAGCCCCCTTTGCCTGGGGCTCTAGATATATACCCATATAAGATGTCATGTTCTTTAGAGTTGCGAGTAAATCGCTATATAGATTCTTACACTCCTCAGCAGACATAGAGGCTATCCTATCATAGCTCAGATTAGAAGCCTCAGAAACCCTAGCTATGATTGACTGGGGAAGAGATATATTGCTAGCATTAGCAATCTGATATAACCTAGAGAGAGAATCCCTCAGCAGAAGAGTAGCATTCACAAACCCACCTGGGCATTTATATAGCCCCATCTGAGTCTGGGCCTCAACACCAACCAAAGCCCCTGGAATCATCTGTACAGCTGATATAATCAAAAGGGCTAGGGTTAGGAACGCTCCATACCTCATATACATCATGATCAACCATCACCTCCGATAAAAACATAGACCCAGAATTTTATAAGGGATACCCCTGTTCCCAATACGGGAAATACTCGGGAAATAGTTCCACAAAAGCATTCCACATAGCTTAGCCCTCTAATTAAGAGGACCCCGCCCTTTCAAAGCAAAGAAGATTAGATTGCGAATCATATAAAATTCCATTATCCTATCTATAGTATGCTTTTACGAAGTAGAAGTTCTCGCCAAAGTGAACCATTATGCCAGATAGATCCTTAGTCTTGGCTGCGAAGCTCTTCTGCGTATAGAGGAATATCCATGGAGCATCTTTCCATATAATCTCGATGGCTTGCCTATACAATTCGAGCCTCTTCTGAGGATCTGTTTCAACAATAGCTTTCTCGAGAAGCTCGTCAACTACTGAGTTGTTATAATGCGCAGCGGCAAGCCCTCTTGGGGGTGCTTGTGATGAGTGGAACTGGTTAAATAGTATGAAGTGAGCATCGGGAGCAGCGGCTCCCCATCCTAGTAGTAGTAGGTCGTAGTCCTTCTGATCTAAGGGCTTTGTTATTGTTGCAACGAAGCTAGGCCAATCCATCGTTCTAAGCTCAACCTGAACACCTATCCTCGAGAGATATGCCTGCACAGCCTCTGCAACCTGCTTATCCTGGAGATACCTCCCAGTAGGGTGCAGAAGGATCAATTTCCTATCGAATGGAAAACCAGCCTCCTCAAGAAGCTTCCTAGCCCTCTGAGGATCATATTGATAGGGCCCCACCTTAACATAGCCAAAATGATGAGGTGGAACCACAGAATCAGCTGGCAGCGCGAGCCCATATAATATATTGTTAACAATAGCCTCTTTATCAACAGCATAGTTGAAGGCCTGCCTAACCCTAGGATCCTTGAGAGGCCCCTTAGGCAGGATAGCTATGAAGATAACCCTATCGGTTAGGGGTGTCAGCACCTCGAATCTAGGATCATTCTTAATCCTATCTAGATCTGGCGGTGGCAGATTAAATGCGAAGTCTACATCGCCTGCTAATAGTGCTGCTAGCCTTGTAGATGCTTCTGGTATTATTAGCCACTCGATCCTCTTTATAGGTGGCTTAGGCCCCCAATAATCATCGTTCCTCTCCAGAACAACCCTCTTACCCTTCTCCCAAGAGACGAACTTATATGGCCCAGTACCTATAACCTCAGTTATAGTCTGATTACCAAACTTCTTAATAACATTTAAACTCGTGATCATGGGAAAACTTGCCAGGACAGTTAGAAATGGTGCATAGGGCTTTGAAAGATATATCCTAACTGTATAGGCATCAACAACCTCAGCCGCTTTTACAGGTCCAAGTTGGGCTCTCGCTGGAACCCTCACAGTTGGGTCTATCCATCTATCTATATTAGCCTTCACAACAGTTGCATTGAACTCAGAGCCATCGTGGAATCTAACGCCCTTTCTAAGGTAGAATGTATATACCAACCCATCTGGCGATACCTCCCACCTCTCGGCAAGCCATGGAATCACCTTTTTACCATCATCATCGAACCAGAGCAGCGTTTCATATACATGCCTCAATATATTAATAACAGCCCCAGTTGTTTGTCCATGGGGATCTAGAGTATCTATGTCAACCCCTATAGCTACTCTTAGAGTATCCTTCTTAGGCATTGGTGATGCTGGAGAGGTGGCTAGAGGTGTTGTGGTTAGAAATGATGTTATCTGCATTGTCTGTTGCAGAGGTTGTGCTGGTCTTTGAAACACTAGCATATAATATGCTATGCTAGCTATTACTATTAAGACCACTAATGTAGATACAAGAACAACCCTTGAAATCCCCCTACCCATGGTGGATACCAATAATGCATAGCTATATTAACCTAAATATTTGTTGAGACTAAAAGCCCAATTTTAAAGCAAGGATTGTTATCTAATGTCCCTAGCATACACTGTCCTATTTAAAGCACAACAATATAGGTTCGCAGCTAAGTGGGCAAGGATTTCACTAGGGTGAGGAGAGAGGAGGTTAGATCTCTATCAGATCTTATACTATTCATAGATATTCAAAGCATAGCTTCGATAGTTCTATGAAGAGCGTCAATATAAAAGGAATGCCAATGTAAAAAGTCTTTTACATTAAAGGGCTATTCTCCCCATACCCTTTTAACAACCCTCAGTATGTTCCCACCAATGACCTTTGCTATTTCCTGATCTGAGTATCCATGCTTTACAAGCCATCTAACTATATTTCTAAATTCTGAGGGGTTTTCAAGCCCATCTACATATTCCACCCTTGGGAATGGCGGTAGGTTCTCCTCTATGCTTGTAAGTGCTAGATATTCTCTAAATACCCTATGGAGTGCCACGTGATCTCCGAATAATGTGTCTGGGCCGAAGGCAACATGATCTATTCCCACTAGCTTCTCTATATATTGGAAGTGCTCCATAACACTCTCTATAGAATGCCTAGGATTATTCCTAGTTATAGTTGTATGCGGCGCAGCCTCTATACCGAAGACACCGCCCTTCTCAGCCAATGCCTGGATAACCTCGTCAGGCTTCATCCTCCTAGAAGGCCATAGTGCTCTAGCACCTGCATGGGTGATCACCACGGGGTCCTTGGAGGCCTCTATAACATCCAAGCTGGTTTTATCACCAGCATGTGCAAGATCTATTAGCATTCCAAGCTTATTCATCCTCCTAACAAGCTCATACCCAAGATCAGTTAAGCCCCTATCAACCCTATCCGCAAGGCCAGAGCCAAACTCATTACCCCTACTATAGGCTATACCCATACACCTAACACCAAGACCATAGAGGATATCAACCCTAGAGAGATCCTCCCTAATATTTGGAGTCCCCTCAAGATGGATAACCATAGCAATCCTACCCTCTCTAAATGCTTTCTCAAAATCACTAGCCTTTCTAGCAACAAACACAAGATCCTGGTGATCAATATCAGCCTGGATCATACCGATCTGATGAATCACATTATCCCAATCCCAGGGATCAGTGGATCTCATGAGTGCAACACCATCTAACATCCCTTCGAAAACCCCGTCTAGACCTGATATGGCTAGCCCTTCATAGCCGATCCACCACCTGCTATTCCTAGCATATTCTATAAACTCCCCGGGGTTTTCAGGCCATACAAAGGTATGATCATGAAGTGAGATAACTATATTCTTACTCATGATCTCCTCAACCATTTCCTCCTCAGCCTTGCTCAGCTCCACAACCTTAGAAGGCACCCTACCCACTTCCTTAGCCAGTTTGAAAACCCTATAATCCCTCCCAGCCTCTAGCCATGAGTATGATTTATACCCACCATACCTCTTGCCCGAGCCCATTAAAATCATCCCATCTCTATATCACTTTGGGCATATATCTTTCGATTATATAGCCTGGGTTCTCCCTCAAGATTCTAACAGCTTCTGGGAGGCTGTTTAGGATGTCATCGGGGGTTACGCCGTCTTCTCCTAGGCGATCTGCTGCTATATCCCCTGCTAATCCATGCACTAGAACCCCGATCCTCACGGCTTCCCCTGGATCTCTCAGGCCGATGCCATACATAGCTGCTATAACGCCTGTTAACACATCTCCAGAGCCTGCCTTGGCCATTCCTGGGTTGCCGGTCATATTTATGTATATGTGGCCTTCTGGATTGCAGATTAGGCTGTGGGCTCCTTTTAAGACTATATATGAGTTTAGATCTCTACAGGCTCTTCTGAGAATCCCTATGGGATCCTCTCTAATGGCTTCAATGCTATGGCCTGTTAGCCTTGAGAACTCGCCTAGATGTGGTGTTAATATTGTTGGCGCCTTCCTAGCCTTGATCCTCTCGGGGGATGTTGATATAGCTGTGATCCCATCCCCATCTATTATCACAGGCTTCCCAATAGATTCTACCAATACCCGGATCAGCTCCTGGGTCTCTGGGTTGAGAGATGCTCCAGATCCTATCGCCACTATATCGATCTCATATGTTTCTATAACCCTCATTATATATTCATAGTTATTAAAAGCTATACTACCCTCAGCAGTCTCTTCCAAGGGTATATATACAACCTCGCTACACCTCGCAGCTATATAGGGTATCACAGATCTTGGTGCTGCTAGCCTTGAATAGCCTCCCCCAGCCTTTAGAAATGAGTATGAGGCATAGTATGGAGCTCCATAGTAATATCTAGCCCCGCCAACCACGAGGAACTTC
>JAWAXC010000029.1 GCA_038897115.1 Sulfolobales archaeon
GGCTACCCTGAACTGTACTGCGAGGAGATCTCCTGCGAGCTTAAGCCTCTTATTCCTATAGTGATCCTTGTCATCAGCCTCCCTCCTACCAAGCATAAACTCTATAAGCTTGAGAGCCATATAGCCTAGGTAGAGGGCCTTCTTAAGCCTATCATTCTTGCTAGTGCCTAGGTGGGGTAGGAAATACCTATCTATGATCTGCTCAGCCCTCTCAATTCTAACCTCCCTAGGCTGTCCAACAGCAACCCTATTACCTATAAACTCTAGGGCATCTGTAGAGGTCTTTATCTCAGCGCTCTGTAGCAGAGATGGTATTAGCTCCTTCTGGATCTCCTGATCAGGTGATACAGCTAGTGCTATCTCATAATCACTCTCAAGCCCTAGAGCCCTCATCATAACCGCGAAGGGTATCTTACCAGTCACGGCTGGGAAGGATATGTGGAGCGTCCCATCCTTATGGCGATCCAGTATTATGGGTACTCTATAACCTGTTGTTGCAGATACAACCTTCGCCATATGGGTTACATTGAGCCCCTCCTTAGCATAATCAACTATCACCCTGTTCGGAGCTAGATCCTCCTGTGCTACTAATATCCTCTCGCTACCATTTATTATGAAGTATCCCCCAGGATCCTTTGGATCCTCTCCGATCTCTCTAAGGGTCTTCTCATCCATAGTGCTGGTGGGATCCTTAACACTTCTAACCATAACAGGTATCTCGCATAGAAGTATAGGCTCTGGAGATGCGCTCTTGATCCCATCCTCCACAAGCACTATATTAACATAGACAGGGGCTGCATATGTGAGATTCCTTATCCTACATTCCAGGGGGGTTATAGATGTGTTTATACTCCCATCAAACTCCCTAACCTGTGGATTCCCTATCCTAACATCTGTTATCACTGCATAGAAGTTTGGTGAGGAGGTCTGGACAATAGATTCCTCCTCAATGATCTCCCTGAGTCTCCTGGTTATAAAATCGTTATAGCTGTTTATATGCTGCTTAACAAGCCCCTTCTCCCTTATAAACCTCTCTATAACGATCCATCTATCCTCGGGAGTTGGGAATGTATCGATCCTCTGCATAGACCTGGCATCACCCCGCTATAACATATCTATAAACAACAATCTCACCAGCAGTCTCGCTCTTCCTAATAACCCTAATGATATCCCCAGGCTTAGCCCCAATAGCCCTAGCAACAGGATCGCTAGCCTTTATCCACGGAAGCTGCTCAGGCCTAACACCCAGCTCCCTCAATATCTTTATAGCCTCCTCAATAGGCACAATCTCATGCCTAGGGACAAGCTCATGTTTAAGAACATTAAATCTCTTCTCAGACATCTAACAACAACCACCCTCTTCTCTGTATATATTTGGGTCTCAGAAAAGATATAAGCTTTCCATCCTCATCCTCAATTTAGATATTATGGGAATTCTAGCTCTCTTCAGCAAGGCTGGCAACCCCTTTTAAGTTTTGCTAGCATGGAACATTGCTGTCTGAGGTGTACGAGCAACGAGCAGGTGCGAGATAAAGATGAAGCCCCAAACTCCTCTGCACTCGCTGTAGAGGGTATGGTAGAGCAATGCGGGTACAGAGAAACATATGAGGGGTAAAACCCTCTAGAGAGATTTCTAGCATGAATATAGTGTTTATTATTAATACCTGGTTCCAATATCTTATAGGAGACCAGCTATGGAAGATCTTAAGTCCAGGATTTTGAGGGAGGTGAATAGGAGGAGGGATGAGCTTGTTGAAGAGGTTAGGAAGCTACTTAGAATGCCGAGCATATCTGGGAGTGGGGAGGGGATAAAGGAAACTGCCTCATATCTAAGGGATTGGATCTCTGATAGGCTTGGGGCACAGGTTACGCTTCTAAGCTATGGGGGTCATCCAATTGTATATGGGAAGCTAGATGTAGGGGCTGAGAAGACCGTTATATTATATAATATGTATGATGTCCAGCCTGTAGAGCCTCTAGAGCTCTGGGAGTCTCCACCATTCGAGGCTAGGATTGCTGGTGATAGGATTATAGCTAGGGGGGCTTTCAACACTAAGGGTGCCCTCATGAGCTCCCTGATTGGCATAGAGATTCTTGCTAGGATGGATAGGCTTCCTGTAAATATAATCTTTGCTTTAGAAGGTGAGGAGGAGCTTGGAAGCCCTTCCATGCCAAAGTTTGTTGAGGATAAGTTTTCAGAGCTTAGGAGAGCTGATCTAGTCTATTTCGCCTTCCCCTCCGAGAGGGTTAGGGGGAAGCCAACTATTGTTCTTGGTAACAAGGGTATAGTGTTTGTCGAGCTTAGATGCAGGGTTTCGAGGTACGATGTTCATAGTAGCTATAGCAGGGGTCTATATAACCCGGCAGCTGTTCTAGCTAGGATAGCATCTCACCTAATAGATCCTCTTGAGGGTCCGAGGATACCATGGCTTGAGGAGAAGGCTATAGGCCCGACGGAGGAGGATCTCAAGTACCTCAAGGATCTTGAGGAGGCATCTCCAGCTGAGGAGCTTCTACAGCTCTACGGGGTTTATAGGCCGAGGCTGAGGGGTAGGGAGTGGTATATAGCTGTTCACTTCAAGCCAACGGTTAATATAGATGGCTTCTCCTCAGGATATACAGGGCCTGGCACAAAGACTATAACCCCTGGCGAGGCTGTTATGAGACTTGACTTTAGGCTAGTCCCCAATATAGAGCCTGAGGATGTTATAAGGGGTCTGGAGGATCTTGTGAAGAGGCTGGGGCTATCCGATCTCGTTGAGATCAGCGTTAAAGATGCCTATACATGGAGCAAAACAGATCCTAGATCCCCCTATGTGGAGGCTGCTAAGAAAGCCTATAGCGATATCGGGATGAAGCCATATATAATACCCATCCTACCTGGATCAGCGCCAAGCTATCTCTTCACAAGGAGAATAGGGATCCCAATGATAACAACAGGCCCCGGACATGGGGGCAGAGCACATGCTCCCAACGAATATATAACGATAGATACAATCCCAGGCATTGCCAGCTACACAGCTCTCTACATGCTGGAGGTTGCTTCGGTGGGAAGATAGAGTTGAGGCTTAGAGATGTTTTCCCCCTTCTATCCTTATCTATCCTGGTGATAATGCTTTCATCGATAAATGTAGCTGGGGATTATAGGGATCAGATAGATGTTGCCGTGAGAATAGAGCCTCCACTTGTGAAATACTATATAAATATATCCTCCGATGAAAGCCCTATATCGATTGCAATATCTATTCCAGAGGGACAGCTGATATGCACAGCCTCCCCAGAGGTTAGGCTACAGCTTATCTCAAGCTCTAGATATCTAGCAATGATCCAGGGGAGAGGGCTATTGGTATGTGCATCAACAGGCATTGAGATTACCAATGGAACTCTATACGCAACTATATACCCGATCATTGTTAATGGATCGGCACATAACATATCAGAGGTATGGCTCCCATACTACCTAGTTAACACAGCATCATCGCCAAATCCAGCCGAGGTTCTACCAGCACAGGACAGCGGCTACATACTCCGCTTCGGAGTAAACGAAACAATATATATAAAGGTAAGGATCTTCCCATATCCAAGGGAGCTTATGAAAGAAGCATCAACACTTACAACCCCCACCCAAAATAGCCATGTAACCCCTAATCAAGAACCTATAACCCAGATCCTCCTATACACGGGAATAGGGCTTTTAGGAGGAGTAATAGGCTACACATCCCCCAAAATAGCCAGGATCGTGAGATCTAAAATGGCTAGAAGGGATCTCGATAAAGAAATAATGGATCTTCTATCCAAGAATCCAAAAGGCATGTCGCTATCCCTCATATCAAAAACACTTAACACCCCAAAATCAACAACATGGAAAAGATTGAAAAGACTAGTCGAAGAAGGCTTGGTGGAAGAATTCGAAGGTCCGGGAAAGGGGAAGCTATATAGACTTAAGAAGAAGGAATAAGTGTTTTTAAGTAGAACACTCCTATATCTCGTTTTAATTATTTTTAATTTATACGAGATGCCCCGTTATATATATGAGTTATATCGTTGAGCATATCTATACATATGGCTTATATAAGCTCTACCCAATATATCTCATTGATGTAGGTGAGGGATATAGGAGAGGATCTGGTGTGTTATATGCTCTGCTATGCAGATGTAAGCTCTTTATACATCCTAACATATATATTGTGGAGACAAAGCTGTTCCCATACCATCTGGGGGTAGGCTGATCCTTGGAGGAGAGGATATATGCTGAGCTGGACGCCCTTAGAGAGGATCTGAGGGTTCTCATTGAGAAGAGGGATAGGGTGAGGGAGGAGTTCTCAAGGCTTGTTGAGGAGAGGAGGAGGCTGATCTCTGAGATAAGGGATCTTAGGGCTGGTCTTAGAGAGGCTAGGGAGGGTAAGGCTAGGCTTGTAGAGATGGTGAGGGATCTTAGGAATAAGCTGAGGGAGGCTAGGGAGAGGTTTAGGGCTAGCATATCTAGGCTTGATGAGATTAGAAGGGCATATCCTGATCTTGAGAGGCTTGCAGGTGTCTCGATAGCCTCTATAAAGAAGAGGATAGACTCTCTTGAGTGGAAGATCATGACAGGCCAAGTTGATCCTGATGATGAGGAGGATATAATAAGGAGTATAGCTAGGTTAGAGACACAGCTTAACAAGATCCTCAAGGCTAAGAATGCGAAGAACATGATTACAGAGATAAGGGCTGAGATAGCCTCTGCGAGGATAGAGATAGAGGATATAAAGAGATCCATCTCAGAGGTCTCTAAAGGGATTGAGGAGTTTAAGGCTAAGGAGAGCCAGGCAATAGCCGAGATAGAGAGGAGAAGAGCTAGGCTGGAGGAGATCTCTAGAGAGCTCGATAGACTCTCAGCAGAGAGGGAGAAGATATATGAGGAGATAAAGAGGAAGAGGGAGGAGATAAATAGCCTTAGGAGCAAGCTGAGAGAGCTGAGAGCTATGAGTGAGAAGAAATCTAGGGCTGAGAGACTTGGTGAGATAAGGAAGAGGGCTGAGGAGAAGCTAGCATCTGGAGATAGATTAACATTTGAAGAGCTCCAAGCCCTATATGGTTTAGAAGTAGAAGGGGGTAGTGAGGAGAGGGTTGGAGAAAACCCCTGAGAGTATAGTGATTGTGGTTATAGATTATGACGATGATCTGGGAAGGGCTGGGCTAGAAACCCCCATAATCGGGGTTAAAAGGGTTTCCGAGGCAGCATATAGCTATGCCCTTGCAAGGCCTGAGGACTCGGATGTAAACGCTCTATTCGCAGCGATAAAGATCTATAGGGAAATGGAGGAACAGGGCTATAAAGTAGAGATCGCAGCCATATCAGGCGATCAGAGGGGTGGTTTAAGAGCTGTTGAGAGGATAAGGAGCCAGCTTATAGATGTTATCAATGCGGTAGGTGCTAAGGCAGCTATAATAGTCTCCGATGGCGGCGAGGATGAAAAGATAATTCCTGTGATAGAATCTATAATACCTATATATTATGTAAAAACAGTTGTTATAGAGCAGTCTAGATCTGTTGAGCAGACATATATACTGATCTGGAGGTATATTAGGAAGATCCTTGAGGAGCCGAGGCTCTCCAGAATCGCTATAGGCTATCCAGGCTTTCTCCTAGTACTCATAGGGGTTATGGCTTTATTCAACCTTCTTCAGCAGGCGCTGCTAATAGCAGTTATATTCCTCGGACTTGTAATGATTGTGAGGGGCTTTAACCTAGAGGATGTCTTCATCAATATGTGGAGGAGAAATCCCAGCGGGGTAATTCTAACAGGAATGGGGATAGCGGTTCTAGCAATAGCTATAATGCTAACATGGTTCAGCCTCCTATCGAGCTACCAGACATACCAGAGGGATTTCAAGATAGTAGGGGCATTACTCGAGAACCTCTCATGGCTATACGGCCTATCAATAGCCCTCCCAGTTCTCGGATTAGTTGTGAGGAGAGTCCTGGCTAGATCTATAAAGGCTTGGAGACCAGGGATGGCACTTATAGTGATAGTGATGTTCTCAGTACTGTTAAGAGATATAGGAGCGGTACTAGTATCCCTACCAGATAACGCTGGTACAAAAGAGATAATAGATGCTATGTGGGGTAGCAACGCATTCCAAAGCCTCCTACTAATTGTAGCAGCTATCTTGATTGCATCATCGCTACTCCAATTCGCAGAGAGGGTTGTTAGAAGGACTAAAGCTGGTAGAAAGAGGCAATAAGATTCACCTACGGCTGAAGATCTCGCTCTTTAGGGCGGAGAGGAGGTCAGATCTACGTATACTCCACATTCTATGGTCATGCAGGATGGCTTTCACATCCCCATCAGGGCTCAATAGTAACTAGGCATGGTAACTCTTGCCAACGATCGATCTTCCAAGGCTCTAGTGTTGAGATAATAGAGCTGTTCTGCTGATCAGCTTTCTATTAACTCCAGGGCTCAGTACTCTAGATATTTTTATACTATATATCTAACATATATATCCTGTATATCTAATATTTTGGGGATATGTATTGAGAATTACGGGATCTATATTGGCTATAATAATGCTTATAATAGGTGTGATAGCTGGATATGCCGGTGGATCTATAGTTAGCCAGCCCAGACCTCCACAGATAGCCACAGCTACTGTAACGGTGGCACAGCCACAGATAACCACCATAACACAGTCGATTGTCCAGGCATCGTATGGGCTCCAAGGCGAGATACCAATAGGCGCTCTCCTACCCCTAAGCGGAGCTGGTGCTAGTGATGGAGCTAGAATGAGGGTTGCGGTTCTAATGGCTCAGGATGATCTCAATAACTTCGTTAAAAACCTTGGAATACCGGTAACCTTCAGGGTTTTGATCGAAGATACAGCTACAGACCCTACCACGGCTCTTAACAAGCTCACATCACTCTATGCAAGGGGTGTTAGGACTTCTGAGGGTCCATATACGAGTGCCGAGTTAAGGGCTATAAGGGCATATGCCAATAGCAATAAGATAGTTCTCTGTAGCCAATCAACGGCAGCGGATCTCGCGCTGCCTGATTATGCGTTTAGGCTACCTACTAACGATCTCTTCCAAGCTAAAGCCCTAGCCAGGCTTGTTATGGATTACGGCGTTAAATATACCGCAATAATATATAGAAACGATCCTTGGGGGAAGGGTCTCGCCGATTCCTTCTCCTCTAGGTTCACAGCTCTTGGAGGATCTATTGTTGGATCACCTATACCATACGATCCCACCACATCATACTTCTCAAGTTATGTCGCAACCCTAGCCAGCATTGTTAGAGATGCTGTAACGAGATATGGTGCTAAGAACGTTGCAGTAGTCACCATGAGCTTCGACGAAATAGTAGCAATATTGAGCGCTTCACAGGGCTATCCAGAGCTCATGGGGATCACATGGTTTGGCACAGATGTAACCGCTGGCAACCCAAAGGTTATTTCAGAGGTTGGGGTGGTTGCTGCTAGAGTCAAGCTAATAAGCACAGTGTTTGCAGTAACCAGCAGCCCCGTATATCAGGCCCTCAACCAGAGATATAGGGCGATAGGGGGTGGGGAGGATATGGGTACATATGCAGCTACAGCCTATGACTGTATATGGCTCATAGGATTATCAATACTACTTGCAGGTAAGAATGATGGGGAAGCTATCGCAAAAGTCTTCCCCCAAGTAGCATCAAGATACTTCGGTGCAAGTGGGTGGACACTCCTAGATGAAAACGGAGATAGAGCTGCTGGGAGCTATGACATATTTGCTGTAACTATTAGCGATGGAAAGCCCACATGGATTAGAGTCGCTACATGGGACTCAACAACAGATAAAGTAACTTGGATCACAAAGATATAGTAGTATAACAATATAGAGTTTAAACGCAGGGAAGCCCGTGAAGAGGCTTTTTACAACGAAGGCTTGTTTTTAATATGGAGATAGAATTCCCAATCCCTCAAAGCAGTTTTGAAGTCCATATCCTTATGCTCCTTGCTACTAAGGTATTATCCCTGTTTAGTATAGAAGGGTGTTTCTTTGAAATATCGTTAATGTGCTTAATATATGGGGTCAAGACTTCTGCTAGCTATCTCAATAGGTTTAGCTCAGCTTCTATCCCCTATTTATTGATCTTTATAGTCTTTCTATTGTTAGGTTTATAAGATTTTTATGTATATATCTTCTGGGAATATCTTGAAGATATATGGTTCAGATATATATAGGGATCTTATTGAGATCAAGAATAAAAGACCCCTGATACACCATATAATGAACTATGTTGTTATGAATGACGCTGCAAATGTAACCCTTGCTATAGGTGCTTCACCAATAATGGCACACGCGATCGAGGAGGTTGAAGAGCTCGCTGCCGTCGCGGATGCTATCTATATAAACATAGGTACGCTAGATAGCCATTGGATACCATCGATGATCGCTCTTGCTAAGGCTGCCTCTAGGAATAAGAAGCCTCTGATCCTAGATCCTGTTGGTGCAGGTGCTACTAGACTTAGAACAGAGACTACCATAAGGATCTTGAGGGAGGCTGAGGTAACCATCCTCAAGGGTAATGGGGGTGAAATAGCAGCTATAGCAGGTAGCAGGGGTCTTGTTAAGGGTGTAGACTCCCTTGGCGAGGCCACCATCGATGTAGCTGAGAAGGTTGCGAGAGAGTTCAGCACAACGGTGTTTGCATCAGGCCCTATAGATATTATCTCAGATGGCTCGAGGTATGCTGAGGTTAGAGGAGGTTCGGAGCTCTCTAGATATGTGACTGGTATGGGCTGTATGCTGGGATCTATAGTATCTGCGTTCGCAGCGGTGAATAAAGATCCTCTGAGGGCTTCTATAGACGGCTCTGTTTTCTTTAAAAGGGCTGCCGAGCTGGCCTCTAGAAGGGCTAGAGAGCCTGGGAGTTTTAAGGTTGAGCTTATAAACGCTATATACTATATAAGCCTAGATCATTTGAGGGATGTTGAGGTTGAGATAAGATCTAGGAAGTCTTCTCAATAGCGCGTAGAAATAGATCCTCGATGGACGCTCTGTTAAGCCTCATCTCAATTATATAGCCCCCTGAATCCCTGATCACCTCGTAGATCCTCTTCCTAATGATCATATCATCTCCATCGCCTCTTATATAGATTTTAATCTTATTCCCTATAGTCTCCACCTTTTTAACACCATCAACCTCCTCTATAAACCTTGAAACCCCTGGGATCTCATTGTAAAGGGTTATCTCAATCTCCTTATCGCCCCTCAATATTGATTCAACCTCCTCCCTAGTACCGGAGGCAACGATTCTACCCCTGTTTATTATAGCTATGTGGGTGCTGATCCTCTCCACCTCCTCGAGTATATGGGATGAATATAGTATTGTCTTCCCATCTCTAGCAAGCCTAACAAATAGATCTTTGAACTGTATCCTCGCCTCAGGATCTATACCCATGAGGGGTTCATCCAGTATTAAAAGCTCTGGCTCTGGGAGTATTGCTTGTGCAATGGCGAGCCTCTGGATCATCCCCTTGCTATATGTACCGATCTTTCTTTTAGAAGCCTTTTCAAGCCCTACAAGGGATAGAACCTCAGAGATCCTAGTCCTAGAATCTCTTCCAAGACCATATAGATCAGCTGTTAGTCTTAGATACTCCTCACCACTCATAAAATCGGGGAAGGATGGGAGCTCGGGTACATAGCCTATTCTGGACATCACCTCCGAATGCCTAGACCGCGGATCTAATCCTAGGATCTCTATATAACCTCTATCCTGTCTTATAAGCCCAACAAGGATCCTTATAAGGGTGCTCTTACCAGCCCCGTTAGGGCCTAAAAGGCTATAGAGAGATCCTCTGGGAACCTCTAGATCTATACCATCTAAAGCAGCTATATTCCCATATCTCTTAGACACATCCTTAGCCCTGATAACGATCTCTATAGCCTTTACCCCACTACATAGTATTTTTTAGAAGATATTTTCCATAGATCTAGGTTTATTAAACTGGTAAAGAGCATTGATACAACTCTGAATCAGAGATCATCGGTTTTCTGCTAAGACTTCCAATAATAGTTTGGGCAATACCTTCTCATGATGATCGTAATCCATAGATATGCTTCTGATCCCCAGCCCAGCGAGGATCTTAATAGCCCTCTCTATACCTATAGCCTCTACCGCTTTAGTTGCTATCCATTGAAGCCTCAGAGATCTGATCTCATCTCTTATTAATTTAGAGTATCTCTTAAGAGCCTCCTCATCCTCAGATCTCCTGAGGGCTATTATGAGAGCCTCAACCTGCCTAGATGCTGGGTATAGGCCTCCACCGCTAAAGGGTTTTGCGAAGCCGGCCGAGTCTCCTATAGCTATTACACGGCCTCTATAGTGTTTCATAAGTGGATAGCCTCTAACAATTAGCCCCCCATATGCTCCTCTTAGATCATTACCCCTTAGATATCCCAACCTTCTAAGCACTAATAGATAGATCCTTAGAGCCATATTGGTGTAGTCTCCAAGCTTAGAGGCCATACCAGCTATAGCCTCTCCATCGCCAAGAGGTACTAGCCATCCGAAGAACCCCCTGAAGATCCTATCATCTACGAAGACAAGTATCTCTTCTTCATCTATATCTCTAGATATATTTATATATCCTTGAACACCTACTAACAGATCTTGTTTCCTCGATAGCCCAAGCTTCCTAGAGATATTGTTTAGAGAGCCCTCTGCTATAGCTACAAGAGATCCAGCCACCCTTTTAAACCCCCCTTTTCCATGGATAACAACGCTGCCCCCAAGATCTACTGATAAAACCTTTGCCCTAGTATGTATCTTCGAACCTATATCCTCAGCCTCTCTAGCTAGGAGCTTTTCAAGTAAGATCCTATCTAGCTTATAGATCCTCTGGCTAGGCTTGAGGATAACCATATCCTCCCCCGCCGTGTTTAAAACCCTTATATATCTATAGCTAGAGACAATACTCTCCCTAGCAGGAGCCCCTATGATCTTTATAGTATCCCAGCTAACAAGCCCGGTGCAATGAGGCGGAACCCCGATGCTATGGTTCTCCTCGAAAACCTCGGAGCCGGGGATTCTGGATGCTAGGAGGAGGCCTGAGAAGCCTCCCCCAACCACTAGGATCTCTCCCAAGGCCTCCCAGCTACCCCTGTGTCTTCGCAGGTCTTCTCAGGCCTAGGGATGAAAGGGCTTTAATCACATCTTCAACATATTTGTTAACCTCATTAATATCTATAGATTTAGCCTTGAGATCCCTGTAGATGATGCTCTCAACAGCTGAGTAGCTTTTATATTTCTCATTAAGATATTTCCATCTAACCCCTTTAAGCGCCTCGGCTATATCGCTTCTAAATGGTATGGCTCCCCTTAGCATTAGGAAGGCTATTATTGGATAGCCTATATATCCTCTATATGTGGTTCCATTATCACTGCTATCGGCTATTCTCCTATCTAGATCCACATATACTCTATAGCTTCTATCCCCCTCGGAGCTGATTACTATAGCCTCTTTATCAGAGGTTATCTTGATCCTCCCATCAGCTATAGCTCCTAGAGCCTCGAGAACCTTTATCCTCGGGGGTATTTTGAGGGGTTGCAAGCTATTCCCTCGAGATCTTCTCTGAGTATTTCTCATAATTCAGCAGGTCTCTAACCTCATCTCTATTCAATAGCCTTATCTTGAAGATCCAGCCCCCGCTATATGGCTCGTGGTTTATAAGCTCGGGCTCCTCCCTAAGCCTCTCGTTAACCTCTACAACCTCCCCCGAGACCGGGGCGTAGAGGTCCGCAACAGCCTTTATACTCTCTATAACCCCTACCGAATCTCCCTTCCTAACTCTAGAGCCTTTCTGGGGTAGCTCAACACCTATTATGTTTTTAAGCTTCTTCTGCGCATAGTCCGTGATCCCCACTACTGCTATGTCACCCTCGATCCTGACCCACTCATCTGTCTCTGTGTATAGGAGGTTCTTAGGCACTCTATAGCCTTTCACAACAACCTCTTCCATATGCTCACCTCTTTATCAATGGGTAATCAAGTATTTTTGCTTCATATAGCTTACCCCTAACCTCTATATCCACACTCATTCCTGGGAGTGCATGGCTACTCCTAACATAGCCCATCGCTATCGGCCTCTCGAGATATGGTGAGTATGCTCCGCTGGTTATATAGCCTATCTCCTCACCGTCATATAACACTCTATACCCCTTCCTAGGTATGATCCTAACGCCTTTTTTAAGCCTAAACATATACCTAACCCTTGTAACCCCTCTTCTACCGATCTCTCTGAGGGCTTCGCAGCCTATGCAACCACTCTTCCCCCTTGTGAAGACCCAGTATCTAGCTTCTAGAGGGTTTATATCCTCTCCTATATCTTCTCCATATAGCACATATCCCATCTCAAGCCTCAGGCTATCCCTTGCTATGAGGCCTGCTAGCTTGATCCCTATGGATCTAGCCTCCTCCAAAATCCTAGAGGCTGTTGCAGGGCTCGCAATGATTTCAAAGCCATCCTCTCCGGTCCACCCACTCCTACTTATAACCTCTACCCTCCCAAACCGTGTTTCGAGGCCCTCTATAAACTCGAGGGGTTTGAGGGCCTCGGCATCTCCGAGCCCGAGTCTGGATAAATATTGGGGGGAGCTTGGGCCTTGTAGGGCTAGCATTGCTGTATCCATTGTGATATCCTTTATAGCGACTCTATAGCCTTCTATAGATATCCACTCGCCGAGCCATCCATAGATCTTCTCCCTATTGATCGCATTACACACTATGAGCCATCTATCCTCCGCAAATCTATATAGCATAACATCATCCCTAAAACCCCCCTTCTCATTTAGAAAGGCTGTTGGGCCGAACATGGATTTATCCTTTGACTCACCTAGATCCTTTGGGAGTAGCTTATCAAGGAGTTCGAAGGCATCGCTCCCCTCAACAAGGATTCTACCCATATGGCTTATATCGAATAGAGCAGCATCGCTTCTAACAGCCATATGTTCTGAAAAGGGATCTCCATAGCTCATAATTGTCTCGAAGCCCGCGAAAACACCTACATCGCCTCCAAAGCTCTTTAACAGTTCGAGGAGAGGTATTTTAAGCATCTAACCACCAATGTATATATCTATGAACAATATATAGAGCTCTAGATACGTGGTGGGGGATTTCTTAAATATCGATCAGCTCTATATATGTTATATGGGGCTTATATGGAGGATCAAAGGATATTCTTTATAGAGGATCTTGTTAGAAGCATATCCTCAAAGGATCCTGTGCATGGGTGGGATCACATTGTAAGGGTTAGAAAGCTATGTAGAAGGATAGCCTCTGCAATAGGTGATAATGTGGATCTATTGGCATTAGATCTCGCAGCCCTTCTACACGATATAGGAAGATTCATAGGAGGCCAGGGACACCATGCAGAGGTTTCTGCAGCATTTGCAGAGAAGATCCTGAGGATGCTCGGCTATAGCGATGACGTGGTGGCAAAAGTAGTTGAGGCGATAGCCAGCCACAGCTATAGCTATGGCCAGGAGCCCAAGACAATCGAGGGGAAGATATTGAGTGATGCGGATAAGATAGACGCCATAGGCGCTATAGGTGTTGCAAGAACATTTATGTTGGGAGGCATATGGGGTAGAGGCATAGGGGAGACGGCTAAGCATTTTGAGGAGAAGCTCCTCAAACTATACGATAAGCTATATCTAGAGGAGTCTAGAAGAATAGCATATGAGAGAAACGAGGCTATCAAACAATTCTATAGACAGCTTCTAAGGGAACTTTCAGACACCTCATACTAAGGTGGATAGGACTTTTAACCATAGATCTCTCTATAAAATTAGAAGAAGATCTGGATCGAACAGCTATGGATTCAGAGTATTTTGTACACTGCTATCCCTTGGCTTTCTCCCCATGGCGTTCCTTATATAGAGAATAGCCAGGACTAGGATCGAGATCTGTCCAAGGTCTAGGGCTAGGGATGAGCCCGATGGCCCTTCTATCCTTATAAAGAGCGGTAGTAATGCTATGTGTACCCCTTGCACCATTCTTGTATATATATCTAGATAGTTTATAGGTATCAGGGCTGCCAGTGCTAGCTCTGTTACATATAGCGGTGTTCTCGCATTTGTTATAAGGTATATGAGTAGGAATGAGAGGGCTATCAATAGGTCTGCAAATGCCATTAGCTGGTATGGCCTTATATATGCTAGTATATAGCTCTGGGTGAATATAGATGGTAGCGCTATGAGGGATATTATCATAGATATCATATATAGTAGAAAAGCCAGTATGATCCTCGCTATGCTATTCATAACAGCTCCTCAAATAGGTGGTCATCTAAGCCTCTTAATAGTCTCTATAACTGCCTCTGTAAACTCTGTTGTTGATAGCGGCTTTACATTCTCATAATGTCTAGCAAGATCCTGGGTCATCTTTCCAGAGGCTATTGTCTCCTCAACAGCCCTCCATATAAGCTCCGAAGCCTCTACCCAGCCTATATGCTCTAGAAGCATGGCCCCTGCAAGGATGGTTGCTGAGGGGTTAGCCACATTCTTACCAGCGTACTTAGGTGCTGTGCCATGCACCGGCTCGGCGAATGCGAAGATATCCCCTGCGTTGAGGCCAGGGGCTATCCCTATACCCCCTACTAGGGCGCTTGCTGCATCGCTTAGATAGTCTCCATTGAGGTTCGGCGTTACTATCACATCGTAGTCCCAGGGCCTTGTTATGATCTGCTGGAACATGTTATCAGCAACCCTATCGTTCACCACGATCTTTCCTGGTGGCGGGTTTCCACCATATAGCTCTGCAACCTCCTTCTCGGTAACAACATATTCTCTGAACTCGCTGAGGGCAACCTCGTAGCCCCAGTTCATGAAAGCCCCCTCTGTATACTTCATTATATTCCCCTTATGCATCAGGGTCACCACCCTCCTCTTATGCTGGATCGCATATCTAAGGGCTTTCCTAACATGCCTCTTAGTCCTGTACTCGCTTATAGGCTTCACACCTATCCCTGTATCTGGTGTTAATTCGATCCCGAACTCCCTGTGTAGGAACTCTATAACCTTTAAAGCCTCCCTGCTACCAGCCTGCCACTCTATCCCAGCATAGACGTCTTCTGTGTTTTCTCTGAAGATAACTAGGTTGATCTTCTCCGCATATCTGCTTGGAGCCGGGACTCCTCTGAAATACCTCACAGGCCTTATATTGGAATATAGATCTAGCTTCTGCCTAATAGCAACATTTATAGATCTATGTCCAGTACCGATAGGCGTCTCCAGAGGACCCTTAAGGGTTACCTTAGCGAGCATCATACCCCTCAGAGTATCCTCTGGGAGGAGTGTTCCGAAGAGCTTCTCAGCCTTATAGCCTGCGTAGAGCTCCCACCAGATAATCCTTCTAGAGCCTCCATAGACCTTCTCAACAGCAGCATCTAGAACCCTCCTAGCAGAGCTAACCACCTCGGGGCCTATGCCATCACCCTCTATATAGGCTATGATGGGCTTGCTAGGAACTCTATAGGCTCCATCCACATACTCTATAAATGAACCCTCATCAGGAGGCCTGATCTTCTCGAGTGAGGCTATCAATGCGACCGCCAATAATAGTTATGGTTCAAAAGATAAATAGCTTTAAAACCCCTTTGGATTTGATATTAATAAGCTATAGATCCCTGGGATCGCATCAGCAGATGATCTGATATCTATGCTCCTTGCTCAATTGCCTTCTTGATATTCGATATCACCTCATCTACAAGCCTCTTTGCAACATCATCTAACAGCCTACCCCCAAGGGATCCTACTAGCCCGCCTACGTTACCCTCGAAGATCCACTTTATCCTTGTAACACCTCCACCTAGATCTTCTAGATCGAATGATAGGGAGAGATCTGCTGTGCTTTGAAGCCCCATACCCCTGCCAACAACCTTCGCATGATCATAGGGTTTCTTCTCCTCAAATCTTAGCTTGAAGTTCATACTACCCTTGAGATGTCCTATCCCCATCGTAGCCCTGACAGAGAAGTTATTTTCATCCGAGACCTCAACCTTCTCAACACCTGGGAATGCTCTAGCTACTCTCTCTGGATTTGTTAGGAACCCATATACCTTCTCCTTGGGAGATCTCACTTCGAAAGATCCTGTATATTGGAGCTTCAATGAATACACCAACATCTATATCTGTGAAATATTATAACTATTATGGCGATCTACCGCTGGCCCTAGCAACCCTATGTAGATCCTCCATTTCCACAATCCTATCAAGCCCAACCGCCCTAGCAGCCTCCAGATCGTGTGACACTATAACCAACCCTGTGCCAAGGGCCCTCCTCCTCTGAAGAGCCTTTATAAGGGTAGATCTCTTCTCGCTGTCAAGATATGTGAACGGCTCATCCAAAAATATGATCTCGGGATCAAGTGCAAGGGCCCTAGCTATTGAGACCATGTGAGCGTTTCCCCTCTCACGGTACTTTTAGTTATTTTTCGTTAGTTTTAGTTCCGTGAGAGGGGTTAGCCCTTGGTGTGGGATCAATAGCTTCACCCACACCTCATGGGGCTCTGTCGAGGGGAACGCCACGCCCCTCCCATCTGGTGATAGATATCTCAAACCTATGTTTATAGCACCTATCATGTCTCTATCCATGGTTAATCCATTGCTCAGCCTTGCTAGCCTCAGCTGTATTTTTATGACCTTTACCCTTCTACCCCCTCTCAACGCAACGCGAATCACAGAGGGGGTATAGTTTTTGATAGGCTTCCTGCTAAAAGGATCTCTAGAGGAGGAATATGCCTCTGACTCCTCAACAACATATAATGGTTTATTATTCAATATCTCTACTAGCTTTGAGGCGCACCACTGGTGGATCCTATGCCTAAGATTTTTCTTACTAGCCTTGCTAGCCATTCTATTCTTACCTCTATGGGCATTTCCAATAACTACAGCTGCATCATATCTCCTTGCAATTTCCTCGATGATCCTAGCTGTCTTGTATATGATCTCTTCTTTCCTCTCCCCCTCACGAAGCCTTCTAAGGGCTTTCCTAGCAACCCTATCCCTAGTGGATCTATTCTCCGCTATCCTTCTCCTCCTCTCAGAATAAGCTATAACTATTCTACCAATGTTAGTCTCAACCCTATAGATCTCATGTAATCTCCTATCTACAAAAACAGCTAGTGTAACATTATTCTCATTTATATCCACTGCAACAGCATTGCCAGGTCTATATAATATCTCGAATTCTTTTACAAGGGTTAGATACACAAGGATCCTCCCATTGGATAGTTTTAGCTTCAACTCGCTAGATGGTTTCCAATTGTTATAGAGATATCTATGTAGCTGTTTATGATTTCTATAGATTATTCTGATCCATCCTCTATGTGTTCTAAGCTCTATATATCCTTCTCTCAATCTCCAATCCTGGGAATCAGAATATGTTATCGTTATACTCCTTATCTCTGGCTTATCCTTTCTAGCCTGCCCCTTCTTTTTCTTCTTTCTAAATGATTTAGCCCTTCTAACAGCATCTCTATAGCATCCCTTGATAACCCTTGTGGGAAGCCATGGATATTCCTCTCTAAACCTATTGTAGAAGATCCTATGTAATGTTTCTTGAGAAGCACTATGCTCTATAGCATAGTCTAGCATTTCCCGAAGCATTGTTCTATAAGCTTCAGAAATCTCTCTAAGAGCCTGCCTACCAAACCTATTAGTCCAGCCTTCCAGGATTATTGTTCTTTTAAGGATCTTTAAGAGCTTCTCCAACACCAACCAAGTAAGTAGAAGTAACTAAAAGTATTTAAATTTAACGTTTAATCAGAAACAGCCTTCCCTCTTTCTTAAACTGGAGATACGTACCTGTGTCACTGAGTGTATATCCCTTCAGCTCGTTAGCCATTACTAGATCCTGATCCATGCCACAGCCACACTCCTTATACCAGCCCCTCCCCTTGGGATCCAGAGCTGTTTTATTCCATATAGAGAGCTCCTTAACATGCGTTCCAGAGTTATCCCCCCTCGAGATAAACATCGCTCTCCCACTCTCACCAGCCTGATAGATCTTTTTGAATGCCTCAACAACGCTTTGAGATCTATTAGCCTGAGCAGGATCCTCCTTAGGGCCTACTAGTATGAAGAAGTTATATGCAATTATCCTCCTCCCCTCTATAACCCCTCTATCCATATATTGCTTCTCAAGGCTCGGAGCATGGACGAAGACCATGCAGGAGTTCCCCTGCTCAGCTATCCTTAGCGCAGCGCCTGTTCCAACGGCTATGAACTCTATCCTCACATTGCTATGGCTCTTCCTATATTCATTGGCAAGATAATCTAGAAGGCCTGTAGCATATAGAGAGGTTGTGGTGGATACTCTAAGCACTACCTGTTGTGGGGATAGGAGGTAGTTAGCTACATAGTAAATGGCTATCGCTGATAGGATCACTGCCACAGCTATTCCCGCTACTAGATATCTGGAGAGCCTCATCTAGACACCAAATTCAATTGCTAAGAAAGCTATAAAATATATCGTTATCAGATAATAGATAACAAATATATGTTTTGCATATTATTAAATCCAGAGGGATATGGAGGAGGGTTTGGATATAAGGGTTAGGTATAAACCTATCATTGAGATCAAGGGGAAACCTGTTGTTGATGAAGAGCTCATATCGATCCTAGCTGGGGTGAGGGAGAAGGGGTCGTTATTAGCTACTTCAAAATCCCTCGGAATACCCTTTTCAAAGGCCTGGGAGAGGGTCTCTACTGTGGAGAAGCTAGCGGGGAGGAGGCTTTTAAACACTAGGAGGGGTGGGAAAGGGGGCGGTGGATCCAAGCTAACCGAGTTTGGAGAGTATTTGTTAAAGCTATATATAGATGCAAAGTCTAGGCTGGAGGAGGCAGGCCTCTCAGCACCCTCAACGCTGGGAGGGCCAGGGGGTGGGCTTGTGGTGGCTCACAGCCACGATCCACTTCTATCAATTATACTAGGTAGGCTCTCATCCAGGGGGGTTGATGTGAGGGGTATATGCATAGGATCTGGCTTATCCCTGGCAATGCTATCCCTAGGCGAGGCTGATGTCTCGTGTACACACCTCTACGATCCAGAGACGGGTATATATAACAAGCCCTATCTAGAGAGGCTCTGGCTCGTTGATAGAGTTGAGATGATAGGCGGATATATGAGGGAATTGGTTCTCGCATTTAGAAGGGATATTGGGATCGATGATCTTGAGGAGGCCCTCGAGGGTATAATAGCTGGGAGATATAGAGTTGCTATGAGGAACAGAGGGTCTGGGACTAGGGTCTATCTAGAGCAGATGCTGAGGAAATACTCTGGGAAAAAGGGTAGGGGGCTCGAGGGTATAAGGATCTCGGGTGAGGAGCTATATACCCATGAGGAGGTATGTGAGGCCATAGCCTCTGGAAAAGCTGATGTAGGGCTCACGCTGAGATATACAGCTGAGAAGCATGGCTTGAGATGGATCCACGTGGCTTGGGAGGAGTATGAGTGCTACGCTTTAAGGGATAGAATGTGGAAGGCAGGGGTTGAAGAGCTTAGAAGACTCATGAGCCCCCAGGTGGTTATGGGGCTAGCTGAGATAATGCCTGGGTATAGGGTGAAGAGCTAGTATTTATCCTACTCAAATATATTCTGCTAGATAATTCGGTTCTCCGGGTTATAATAGGTTTATATTCTATCACACTATATTCTTCTGACCAGGGGTCTGACCCCATGGCCGGGGTTTCTAGAAGGGTTCTCTCCATCATGCCCAGCCCCACCATGTGGATCCAAGAGATGGTTTCTATGCTGAGGTCTAGGGGTTTCAACCCCTATGCCCTACATGTCGGCCAGCCAGGTATACCGCCTCCTAGGGAGCTTATGGATAGCCTGTTGGAGAGTCTTAGAAGCAGGGTTAGCGATATATATCTCTACACATACACATCCCCCAGGGGGCTTCAAGAGCTTAGAGAGGCTGTTTCAGAGGATCTAGCTGCTCTAGGCAGGCCGATGCCAAATCCTAGGAGAGGTGTTGTGATCACTACAGGGGGTATTGAAGGGCTATATGCTTCGATAGCATCTACAACAGATCAAGGTGATCCTGTTGGGATAGTTGTCCCAGCTTATTTCCATTTCTACTCAATCCTAGGACTTCTAGGCAACAGGATTGTTGAGTCGATCTCATATCCAGAGCTATCCCTCTCAGAAGAGATGTTGAAAGACCTATTCTCGAAGACCAGAGCTGTTATAATAGCCAACCCCGATAACCCTACTGGAAGAGTTCTCAACAGCTCTGAGGCGAGACTCCTAGCGGATCTGGCATGTGATAGGAGGGTATATCTCATCCACGATATAGCATATTATACACTCTATTACGAGGCTGAGAGAGTCTGGCCTGAGAGATGGTGCTACGAATATGTGATCACTGTTGGGACATATAGCAAGGATCCTGGTATCCCGGGGTGGAGGCTCGGCTTTATAGCTGCTGAGGAAAACATAGCAGATGCTATAGCACATGCTAGAGAGGCCACAAGCTATAATGCCCCTCTACCATCTCAACTACTGATTCTAGAGTATCTGAGGGGGAGATATAGGGAGAAGTTCCTGCCAAAGATTATAGAGGAATATAGATCGAGGAGGGATGAGCTTGTAAAAAGCCTAGAGAAGCTCCTGCCAGAAGCTAGATATAGAAGGCCTGAGGCTGGTATCTTCATCTATGTAGATCTATCTAAATATCTATCAAAACCCTCAGACCAATGGGCTAGAGAATTAGCTAGCGAAAAGGGAGTAATAGTAGTTCCAGGAACACTCTTCGGTCCTGGAGGGGAGAAGTGGGTTAGACTTAGCTTTTCATGGGAAGATAAGTATAGATTGAGAGAAGCGGTAGAGATAATGTCATCATATCTCATAAATAGAGCGAGATCTGGGCTTCATAGCATTGAAAGGAGTTAGATCTTTATAAAATCGATCACTAGAAAATCTATAACCCCTTTTAACACTATTGGTTAATAAACAATCATCGGATCCAGAGACATAGGCTTTCACATATTTAGACATATTTAGAATAGCATTAACTTAGAGATCCTAATGCTATTCAGGAGTAAATATATACCAGCTATCTCGGCTTTAAAAGGATAGAAGGCTAACTAGATCTAAAAGCTATAGCTTATAGGGCTAGGGTAAAAGGTGGATGTAGTTAAATTTATATAGTTTATTTTATAGCATTAATAGTTGTGAGGATTGAGTTGAAAGGGGGGCCAGGATTTCTCCTCTTAATGGATCTTGATGGGACTATGTGGGATCATAAGAATGTGTCAGAATTGATCCCCCCTTTTAAAAGGATTTCGGAGACAAGGGTAATCGATTCTAGGGGTGTGGCTGTGAATCTATACATCGATTCTCTGAAGATACTCCTCTGGGCTAGGGAGAGAGGGGCTATCATCTCTAGCCTCAGCTGGAACGAGCCGGAGAAGGCTTTAGGGGTTCTCGATGCATTCGGCATAAGAGATCTATTTCACTATCATATGATTGAGAACCACCCCAACAAAGATCGGATGATCCTTAAGCTTTTAAACATTCTTAAAGAAAAGGGTCAGGATATCCCTCTCTGTAGGATCGTATATATAGATGATAGAACAATCCATTTAGATGCGATCTATAGAAACATAGGGAGAATCATCTTCCTACAGGCCTGGAGAGACTTTAGAAGCTATGAAGAGGCTATTAGGAAGATAGAATCAAACATTATAGATTGTTATAATCTATAAGGATCAAAAATAATGTTTTGCAGCCGATGGTTTAAGAAATAAGAATCCTTGTAGAGCTAAATACAGCTGGATCGTTTCTAGCAAATTTCTAGCATAAGCCATTGCAATAGTCTTATCTAATCTATTAGATTTATCGATCTATTTCTTTATTAGTCTGCTCATCAGCTCGCTAGAATCGACTACCTCGGCCCCATATACTTTTCTTAAGTATTCAAGTCCCTCTATATGCTCCTTCTCAGTAAAGGCATCAACACCATCTCTAGGTACTATAATCCTATAGCCCTTGAAGAAGGCGTCAGCTGCTGTGTGTCTCACGCATATATTTGTGTGGAGTCCTGTGAGGATTACTGTATCGATCCCTAAGGATCTGAGAAGCATATCTAGTCCTGTTTCGTGGAATGCGCTGTAAGCCCTTTTCTCCAATACATAGTCACCTTCTCTGGGTTTGAGCTCATCGACTATCTCAGCCCCTGTAGTTCCTTTCATTGAATGCTCACCCCATATCCTTATCTCTGGGTCGCTTGGTAGATGTGCATCTCCCACATATATCACGGGTATGCCGTTCTCTCTAGCTTTTTCAATTAATTCCTTTAGCTTTGGAACAAGCTTTTTAGCTCTCTCATTTCCTAGCTTCCCATATACAAAGTCTTTATTCATGTCTATAACTATGAGGGCGGGCTTCAAACCATCACCGAACATATGTTCGCTAAGGGCTATATAAACCTTAACACTCCAACTTCAAGTATAGCAGAATTATTTCCGCAGAGATTATGCCTTAACCTTTATATACCGTGCTATCTACACAATAGCCTATACAGGGTTATAGAAGGTGATAATAGCCTACGAATCCCTCTGCCCAGCTTGTAAAGGCGATATAGATTCCCATAGACTCTCTCTAGGCCTTCCTTGTAGAGGGTGTCTTGCGAGGGCTCCTGAGGGGTTGGAGGCTATAGAGGATCCCTTTAGAAGGGCTGCTATCCTTGTAGAGCTTTTGAGGAGGGGCTCTGGGGATTATAGCTATATAGCTTCTCAGGAGGAGGAGTTCAGCGATTTCCACGAGTTCTTCAGAGGCTTGGTTGGGTATC